>DASTHR010000146.1:0-18306 GCA_035718105.1 Burkholderiales bacterium | reverse complement strand
AGGTAACTCACCTGCACCGGCGCGGGCCGCAGGGCGAACACCGGGATCCTGCCCTCCGCGGTGTGGCCCGCGAGGTCCACCAGCACGTCGATTCCGTCCTGCGCGATCTGGTCCCGCAACTGGTCGTCGCTCAGCGCGTGGACCTCGCGCCAGGCGTCCGCGAGGGCCCGGAGCCGCGGGGTCTTGGGGTCGGAGACGGCGTTGGCGGCATAGCAATACACCTCCACCCGGGAGCGGTCGTGGCACTGCAGCAGCGGCTCGATGAAGAACCCCACGGAGTGCATGCGGAAGTCCCCCGATACATAGCCCACGCGCAGTCGCGGCTTCGGCGGCAGCGAAGCGTGGCGGCGCGCCCGCGCCGCGGACCCGCGCGCCCGCGCGCGCCCCCACGCGAGATGCTGGTCGCGGATCTGCTCCGGCGACAGGGCCGCGTCGTAATTCAGGAACATGAGGTAAGTGGACCGGGCCTCGTCGTTCTCCGGGGCCGCCTCCGAGGCGTGGCGCGCCGCCTCGATGGCCTCGGGAATCCTGCCGATGCGCCACATCGCGACGGCGCGGTTGACCCAGGGCTGGGGAAGGTCCGGCTGCAGCTCGATGGCGCGGTCGAAGGCGGCGTTGGCCTCCGAAAAACGGTTGTTGTTGCCCAGGATCCATCCCAGGTGGTTTTGCGCGAGGGCCTCGTTCGGGTGGGCCGCGGCCAGCGCCTCGGCGGACGCCAGCGCCTCGGCCGGCCGCCCTGCCTCGTGCAGGAAGCGGCAGTGCTGCAGGCGGTAGTCGAGCTTGCCCGGATGGATCTCCACCAGTCGCTGCATGCACTGCACGGCGTCGTTCAGACGGCTGGAGCGGTAGAAGGCGGCCGCCAGCTCGGCAAGAATGCCTTCATCATGGGGCGCCAGCGCCAGCGCCCGCAGGTTGACTTCGATGCTGCGGGCTGCGTCGCCCTGGGCCGCCAGGGTCTTGCCCAACCCGCGCAGTGCGGAAAGGTGGTTGGGATTGATCTCGAGGGCGCGCAGGAAGTGCTGCACCGCCAGCGCATTCTGACCCCCGCGCTGGCAGGCGTTGCCGAGGTTGGTCCAGGCTTCGGCGGCGCGCGGATCGAGTTGCAGGGCGCGCTCGAAGCAGCGCACGGCTTCGTCGGCGCGGCCGAGCTCCCAGTAGGCGTTGCCGAGGTTTACGTGATAGCTGGCGGCATCGGAGTGGCGGCGGATGGCGCGCTCGATCAGCTCCGCCGCCGCCGCAGGGTTGCCCTGCTGATTGGAAATCACGCCCAGAAGGTGCAGCGCGTCGGGGTGGGCCGGATCCCGTTGCAGGACCTCCCGGTAGATCGCCTTCGCGTCCTCGAGGCGTCCCGCCTGGTGGTGCTGGACGCCCGCCTGGATCAGGCGCGCGATCTTCGGGTCGGGCTTCTTCATGTTTCCAGGGGGCTTCGGGTCAAACCATTCCTTCCAGCCACTGCACGTCCACCTCGGTCCCCGGTTCCACGTTGCCCTGCTCGGTGGGCAGCACGATGAAGCAGTTGGCCTCCGACATGGAGCGCAGGATGCCCGAGCCCTGGTCGCCGGTGACCGCCACGGCGAGTCGGCCCGAGGCGTCCCGGGACAGCACGCCGCGCTGGAACTCGGTGCGCCCCGGCGCTTTCTTCAGTGTGGAGGTGCACACTGCCTTGAAGGCGGGCGGCGGCGTGACGCCGGTCTCCCCCTGCAGCACCCGCAGCGCCTCCTGCACGAACTGGTAGAAGGTGACCATTACCGAGACGGGGTTCCCGGGCAGGCCGAAAAAGTGGGCGCCGAGGATGCGGCCGTAGGCCAGGGGCCGGCCCGGCTTCATGGCGATCTTCCAGAACAGCACCTCGCCCAGCCTGTCCAGCAGGTCCTTGATGAAGTCCGCCTCGCCCACCGACACGCCGCCGCTGGTGATCACCACGTCGGCCATGCCGGCGGCCTCGCGAAACGCCTGCTCTAGCAGCGCCGGGTCGTCCCGCACCACGCCCATGTCGATGACCTCGCAGCCGAGGCGGGTGAGCATGCCGTGGAGGGTGTAGCGGTTGGAGTCGAAGATCTGGCCTTCCTCGGGCACCGAGCCGATGGACACCAGTTCGTCGCCGGTGGAAAAGAAGGCGACCCGCAGCCGGCGGCACACGGTGACTTCGCCGATGCCGAGGGATGCGAGCAGGCCCAGTTCCGCGGGACGCAGCACCTTGCCAGCCGGCAGCACCGCCTGACCGCGCCGCAGGTCCTCGCCCGCGCGGCGCAGGTTCTGTCCCTGGCGGTGGCCGGCGCCGATGCGCACGCTGCCATTCTCGCTGGAAACGTGCTCCTGCATCACCACCGTATCGGCGCCGGCGGGAATCACGGCGCCGGTCATGATGCGGACGCACTCGCCCGGGCCGATGCTGCCACAGAAGGGTTTGCCGGCAAAGGCGGTGCCCGCGACCTTCAGCCGCGTCTCCCCCCCGGCCGTGAGGTCGGCGAAGCGCAGCGCGTAACCGTCCATGGCGGAGTTGTCATGGGAGGGCACGTCCAGGGGCGAGATCACCTCCGCGGCCAGGATGCGGCCGAGCCCGGCGCGGATGGCGACGCGCTCGGTGCCGGTCACCGGTTTGAGGAAGGCGCGGATGAACTCGCGCGCCTTCGCGACCGGCATGGAATTCGGGTCGTAATCGTCGGCGCAGGAGATTTCCCGGAGGGTCTTGGCAGCGTTCATGGCAGGATGGACTGCGGAATCAGGAAGTCGCTGATTCTACCGAAATATTGAAATGCGAGGCTGCCCGAATTTGCTCTTTACAGCCTTGGTGGAATCTGCCCGGTCAGAGCCAGGGAAGGTTGGCGGCAACGTCCCCGACCTTGCCCGAAGCTGAGGCGCCGTAACCCGGCAGCCCGGCCACGAGGTGGTGGAAATCACGCCCCCCGAGCAGCCGCAGGAGGGCTTGACCGTTTTCGCTGCGCAGCAGCGATTTGCGGCAGGCCAGGAAGTAGTGCTCCCGCGCGACGGGGATGAAGCTCAGCCGCGCATGGACGGCGGCGGCCTTGACGCCGAAGCCGGCGTCCGCCATGCCGCTGGCTACCGTGGCCGCCACCGCGGCGTGGGTGAATTCCTCGTAATCGTAACCGGCGATGGACTGGGGTGACATCCCCGCGGAGGATAGCAGCAGGTCGAGCAGGAGCCGGGTCCCCGAGCCACGCTGGCGGTTGACAAAACTTATCCCGGGCCGCGCCAGGTCCTGCAGTTTGCGTATGCGCCGCGCGTCGGCGCTGCGCAGCATGATGCCCTGGATCCGGTCCACAACGCGGATCAGCCGCACGTCAGCGTCCCGCAGTGCCGGTCGGAACTGGGGGGCCAGGGGCATGGCGATTTCCGGCTCCGGAACATGGAATCCCGCCAGGTCGCAGCGCCCCGCGGCAAAGGCGCCGAGTGACTCCAGGCTGCCCCGGAACTGCAGGATCAGCGGCGGGCCCTTGGCTGCGAGGCGGCGCAGTCCTTCCATTGCCAGGTCATTGCTGGCCTCGATGCGCAGCGGACGACGCCGGGCAGGCGCCAGCTCGGCCAGCGACTGGCTGGCTTCCCGTGTCAGGGCCGCGAGTTGCGGTGCCAGGCGCGAGCGCGCCCGTGCCTCCATCTCCAGCAGTTTCTCGCCCAGCGGGGCGAGATTCGCCCCACGTCCCCGCTGCAGGTGCAGCAGCGGCTGGCCCAGCGCTGCTGACCAGCGGCCAACGAGGCCCCAGGCATGGCGGTAGGAGAGACCCGCCGCCAGCGCCGCCTGGCGCAAGGAGCCCGAGGCCGCGACCCCTTCCAGCAGCATGAACAGCGCGGGCTCCGGCCCGTCTGCGGGGTGATCCTTCAGCTGCCAGCAGTGCCTGAGCTCCAGTTCCATAAATATGCACGATCATACATATTTCTTGCCGGCATTCGTTCTCATAGAATGCCGGAGTTGGATTTCATGAATTATGCACAGTCCGGCATAACAATGCCACGGGACGGCGTGATAGGAGGAAAAATGAGGCTCAGTGCAAGAAACCAGTTGCGAGGCAGGGTGACGTCCATCGTCCACGGCGCCATCAACAGCGAAGTCGTCATCGAGATCGCGCCCGGGATCGAGATCCACTCCCAGATCACCACCGCGGCGGTGCACGATCTCAAGCTCAGGGAGGGGAGCACCGCCTACGCCATCATCAAGACTGACAACGTCATGGTGGGCATCGACGATTAGGAGGTGCCGCGCAAATGGGCAGCTTCGGCGAGAGCTTGACCACGGCGCTGAACCTGATTGGTGGAGCGGACCCGAAGCTCGCCGAGATCGTGTTGCTCAGCCTGCAGGTCAGCCTGTTATCGGTGTTGTTCGCCGCGCTGATGGGCCTGCCGCTGGGTGCGGCGCTGGCGGTGGGGAGATTCCCGGGCCGCCAGGTGATCACGGTGGTGCTCAACGGCTTCATGGGCCTGCCATCGGTGGTGGTGGGACTGCTGGTATACCTGCTGCTCTCGCGCGCCGGGCCGCTGGGGGAATATGGCCTGCTGTTCACGCCGGGCGCCATGGTGATCGCCCAGACGGTGCTCATCACGCCGCTGATGGCGGCCCTCACGCGCCAGATCGTCGAGGACGCCTGGCGCGAGTACCGCGAGCAGCTTCGCTCCCTGGGCGCCACCACGCCCCGCGCCGCGCTCACCCTGCTCTGGGACGCGCGCTTCTCGCTGTTCGTGGCGGTGCTGGCGGGGTTCGGACGCGCCGCTTCCGAGGTGGGGGCGGTGATGATGGTGGGCGGCAACATAGACGGCGTCACCCGGGTCATGACCACCACCATCGCCCTGGAGACCAGCAAGGGGGACCTGCCCCTGGCGCTGGCGCTGGGCCTGATCCTGGTGGCCCTGATCCTGGCCGTGAACGCGGCGGCCCATGTGACCCGGCAGTGGGCGCTGCGGCATTACGGATGAGCGGCGCCAACGACGTTTTTCCGCTGGTGCTGGAGGCGGTGAGCTTCCGGGCAAGGGACCGGACCATCATCGACCGCGTCTCCCTGGCCATGGACCGGGGCGTGCGCACGGTGATCCTCGGCCCCAACGGAGCGGGCAAGAGCGTGCTGATGCGCCTGATGCACGGCCTGCTCGCCCCCAGCTCAGGCCGCATCACCTGGCGCGGCCGGGAGCGGCGCCCCGAGGCCCAGGCCATGGTGTTTCAGCGGCCGGTGGTGCTGCGCACGACCGCGCACGCCAACGTGGCCTACGGCCTGAAGCTGGCCGGGGTGCCGGGGGCCGAGCGCATGGCGCGGGCCGCGGCGGCGCTGGAGCGTGTGGGCCTCGCGCACCTGGCGGGACGGCCTGCGAAGGTGTTCTCGGGAGGCGAGCAGCAGCGCCTGGCGCTGGCCCGGGCCTGGGCCCTGGAGCCGAGGGTCCTGTTCCTAGACGAGCCCACGGCCAGCCTGGATCCCGCTGCCGCACGGGACGTTGAGCGGATCATCGGCGAGATCGCTTCCACCGGTTGCAAGATCGTGATGACCACCCACAATCTCGGTCAGGCGCGGCGCCTCGCCGACGAGGTCGTGTTCCTGGATTCCGGCCGGGTCACCGAGTACACCCCGGCCGGCGCTTTCTTCCGCAATCCGCGCTCGGTCGAGGCCGACGCCTACATAAAAGGAGAGTTGCTGTGAATCTGAAACGCCGCATCCTGCTCGCTGCATGCGCGGCGTTGTGGCTGGGGGCGTTCCCCGTCCAGGCCCGGGACAAGTTCATCGTGGTGGCGTCCACCACCTCCACCGAGCAGTCGGGGCTGTTCGGCCATATCCTTCCCCTGTTCGAGCAGAAGACCGGGATCAAGGTGCGGGTGGTGGCGCTGGGCACCGGCCAGGCGCTGGATTCCGCGCGCCGCGGCGACGCCGACGTGGTGTTCGTGCACGACAAGGCCGCCGAGGAGAAATTCGTGGCCGAGGGCTTCGGCGTGAAGCGCCAGGACGTGATGTACAACGACTTCATTCTCGTAGGCCCCAAGGACGACCCGGCGAGGGTTGCGGGGGGCAGGGACATCACCGGGGCGCTGAAGAAGATCGAAGCCGCGAATGCCACGAGCGGCGCCGCGGCGCCGCGGGCGCCCTTCGTTTCCCGGGGCGACAAGAGCGGCACCCACGCCGCGGAACTGCGGCTGTGGAAGCTGGCGGGGATAGACATCGAGAAGGCGAAGGGTCCCTGGTACAAGGACACCGGCTCCGGCATGGGCCCGGCGCTCAACACCGCCGCCTCCACCGACGCCTACGTCCTCGCCGACCGCGGCACGTGGCTGTCGTTCAAGAACCGGGCGAGCCTGGCCATCGTGGTGGAGGGCGACACCCGCCTGTTCAACCAGTACGGCGTGATCCTGGTCAATCCCGCGAAGCATCCCCATGTGAAGAAGGAACTGGGCCAGCAGTTCATCGACTGGATCGTGTCGGCGGAGGGGCAGAAGGCCATCGCCGACTACAGGATCGGCGGCGAGCAGCTGTTCTTTCCCAACGCCACGAAATGATGACGATCACGGCCTGGATGGCCCCGGCCGCGGGTGCCGGCAGGTTGCCGAATGGACACTCCCCCGGGGCCATGGTGTAATCGGCCCGGGTTCGATGGCCGGAGGAAGCGGGGGTGTTCGGGATGCGCAAGTTGCTGTTCTGGGTTGGTGTCGCCTTGCTGGCGGGGGTGGCGCAGGCGGCCGACCTGAGCGGGCGCAAGGCCGTGGTGCTGCTGGCGAACGACGGCAGCCGGCTGGTGATCGGCCAGGTGACGTTCCTGCGCCAGGGTGACGGCTACGGTTTCCGCTTCGAGCCGGATCCGTCCAAGTTCACCGAGCGCTTCCTGGCCATGCGCCCGTTCCTGTGCCTGGACGGCCAGACCCAGAGTCTTTGCCACTTTCCCTATGCCACGCCGCGCAGGATCACCGAGGGCGACCTGACCGACCTCGAGTACGAGCTGATGTTCCTGCGCAAGCCGCGCCAGGCGGTGAGCGTGGATGCCTTCAATGGCGTTTATTACGAGATGCGCTTCACCGAGCGCGGTCTGGCGGGCGAATTGCGCGAGGTGGACATGACGCCCATCGTGGTCCCCGACGGCAGCAAGCGCCCGATCCGGCGTGAGGCCCTGGAGAGGTCGGACCCGGCCGGACACTGGCTGCCGCGGCTGGTGATCGAATAGCGGTGACGGCTCCCCGCGTTCCTGGCCATGGCCAGGGCCGGGGGACTCAGGGATGAGCCTCAAGCTCCGCCTCAGCCTTCTCATCAGCCTGCTGCTGGCGCTGGTCATGCTGGCCACCGCCGCCTACGCGCTGCGTTCGGCGCGCGAGGACGTGCGGGCCGAGGTGCGCTCCAGCGCGGAGCTGGCCATCCGCCTGCTGGACAGCGAGTTGGAGCGGGCCGCGGGCGCCGGCCTGCAGCCCACGCCGAGCTTCGCGCTGGCGGCGCTGCGCGGCGTGCGGCATGTGCGCATCGAGTTGCGTGGTCCGGACGGACGGCTGCTGGAGTCGAATCGCGGCGGTGACACGGCCCCGCCGGCAGCACCGGCATGGTTCGCCTGGCTGGTGGAGCGGGAAGCGGAGCCCTGGCCCGACATGCGCCGGCCGGTGGCGTTCGGCGGCGGCAGGGCCGGGGAGCTGTTGGTGCTGCCGGACCCCTCGTTCGAGATCGAGGAGGTCTGGTCCGACGCCCGCAACCTGCTGGGCCTGCTGCTGCTGCTGTTTGTCGCCACCAACTTGCTGGTCTATTGGGTGGTGGGGCGGGCCCTCGCACCGGTGGACCGTATTCTCGCCGCCCTGACCAGGCTGGAGCGGGGCGACCTTGACACGCGGCTGCCGGAGATTGAGCTTCCCGAACTGGCGCGGGTGGGGCGGGAGTTCAACCGCATGATGGACACGCTGCAGGCCAGCGTCACCCGCAACCGGCTGCTCGCGCAGCAACTGCTGAGGGTTCAGGAGGAGGAGCGCCGGGGCCTTGCCCACGAACTGCATGACGAACTGGGTCAGTACCTCACGGCAATCCATGCCGAGGCGACCGCCATATCGCGCCTGGGCGGGGAGGGGGCGTCGCGGGCGAGGGAGGGTGCGAACGCGATTATCGCCTCGGTGCGGGAAATCCTGGGCCGGGTGCGGGGCATGCTGCAGCAGCTGCGTCCGGAAACCCTGGAAAGCCTGGGGCTCGAGGAGGCGGTGCGGGAGCTGGTGGAGGGCTGGCGCGCGCGCAATCCCGAGGTGGCGTGCCGGCTGGAGCTGGGCGCGGCGCTGGGGGCCATAGACGACGCGGCGGGAATCGCCGCCTACCGGGTGGTGCAGGAGGCGCTCACCAACGTGACCCGGCACGCCCGGGCGGGCAGCGTCGCGGTGAGCCTGGCGCGAACGGGGGAGGGCGAGGACGAGGCGCTCGAGATCAATATCCGGGACGATGGGCGCGGCATGGCCGCGGCGGCGCAGCGCGGCTTCGGCCTGCTGGGGATGCGCGAGCGCGTGGAAGCGCTGGGCGGCAGCCTGAGCCTCGAGTCCGCGCCCGGACGCGGGGTTATGGTCGCGGCGCGGGTGCCGTTGGGAAAGGGGAGGTAAGGCCGTGGCGCAGATCCCGATACGGGTCATGCTGGTGGACGATCACGCCATCGTCCGCTCCGGTTTCCGTCGCCTGCTGGAACAGACGGCGGATATCATGGTGGCGGCCGAGGCGGCGAGCGGTGAGGAGGCCTACCAGGCCTTTCCCGGGTGCCGGCCCGACGTGACGGTGATGGACCTGTCCATGCCCGGGGCCGGGGGGCTGGAGGCGATACGGCGCATCCTGGCGCGGGACCCGCAGGCCCGCCTGCTCGTCTACAGCATGCATGAGGCGGTGGCCTTCGCCACCCAGGCGATGCGCGCCGGCGCGTGTGGCTACGTCACCAAGGCCAGCGCGCCGGACGTGCTGGTGGAGGCGGTCAAGGCGGTCCACGCCGGGCGCGGCTATCTCAGCCCGGACATGGCGCAAAAAATTGCCCTGGAGAGCGTGGGCGGCGACCGCGATCCCCTGCAGGTGCTCTCGGCGCGGGAGTTCGAGGTGTTCCGGCTGCTGGCCGAAGGCCGCTCCACCGAGGAAATCGCCGAGCGGCTGTTCCTCAGCCACAAGACGGTGGCGAACTACGCCACCCAGATCAAACAGAAGCTGGGAGTTTCCACCCCCGTGGACCTGCTGCGGCTCGCCCTCAGGCACCGCATAGTCAGCCAGTAGGGATCCGGGAAATTTTCCCGGCGCAACCGGGAATCGCTCCCGGTAGGGTTTCCCCGCGCTCCTGATAGACTGGCGGGCCCGCCCGGAGGCCGCGGATTTCCCGCGGGGCGGGAACATCGACAAGCTGAACCAAAGAGGGGAAATCGTGAGGGAAAGCATCATTGGCGGGGGGCGCAGGCCGCTCGCGCTGGCGGTGGCCGTGGCGCTGGCCGCGATGGCCGGAGCCGCCGTGGCCGAGGAGGAGAAGCGGCGTGACATGGAACTGCCGACGGTGGAAGTGGTGGGCACCACGCCATTGCCGGTCCTGGGGACGCCGCTGGAACAGGTACCCGCAAACGTGCAGTCGGCCACCGACAAGGACATCGCACGCGACCGGCCCCTGAGCGTGGGGGATTTCATGGAGCGCAACCTGGAAAGCGTGGCCACCAGCAGCGCCCAGGGAAATCCGTTCCAGGTGGACCTCACGTTTCGCGGCTTTACCGCTACGCCGCTGATCGGCGCGCCCCAGGGCATGTCGATATTCCTGGACGGGGTGCGGATCAACGAGCCCTTTGGCGACACGGTGAACTGGGACCTGATCCCGACCAACGCCATCTCCGCCATGAATCTGATCCCGGGGTCCGACCCGGTGTTCGGCCTCAACACCCTGGGCGGCGCGCTGGCCATCCGCACCAAGAGCGGGCGAGAGCATCCGGGGGGCTCCATCACCGCCTACGGCGGCTCCTTCGATCGCTATTCCGGCGAGTTCGAATATGGCGGGGCGCAGGGGGATCTCGACTACTTCATCGCCGGCACCTACTTTGACGAGAACGGCTGGCGCGATTTTTCCCCCAGCACCGTGAAGCAGCTCTTCGGCAAGTTTGGCTACGAAACCAGTTCCACGGACCTAGATCTCTCCCTGCTCTACGCCGACAGCAACCTGCAGGGCACCCAGGCGTCGCCGCTCTCGCTGCTGGCCGCCAGCCGCGAGGCCCCCTACACCTATCCGGATGTGACGGACAACGAGGTGTTCATGGGCAACCTCAGCGCCAGCCATTTTCTGGACAAGAACCATCTCGTCGCAGGCAACGTCTACTACCGCAAGGTGGAGAGCAGAAACTTCAGCAGCAACTCGGAAGACGACTTCGACCCGGGCAACGCCATCGGTGCCTGCAATGAGACCGATCCGGATACGGGGGAATGCGAGGAGTTCAATTATCGCGCCACCAACGACCGCAGCAAGGCGGACACCGACGGCTACGGGGCATCGATCCAGTACTCCTACCTGGGGGACCTGTTCGGTCGTCCCAACCAGTTCACCCTGGGCGCGAGCTACGACTACGGCCGCACCGATTTCGTCCAGGAATTCCAGTTCGCGGATTTCACCGTGGATCGCGGCACGTTCGGGCTGACGGGATTCAGTCTGCTCACCGACGTGCAGACCACCAACCGCTACTACGGCCTGTACTTCTCGGACGTGCTGTCGCTCACCCCACAACTGCACATGACGCTGGCGGGCCGATATAACCGGGCCAAGGCGGAGATCCGCGACCAGACGGGGCTGGAGCCGGCGCTCAACGGCAGTCACAGCTTTAACCGCTTCAATCCCGCGGTGGGCTTCAACTGGAACCTGAACCCCGCGGTCAACTCCTACATCGCCTACAACGAAGGCATGCGTGCGCCCACGGCAGTGGAACTGACCTGCGCCGATCCCAATGCGCCCTGCAAGCTGCCCAATGCCTTCCTCGCGGATCCGCCGCTGGAGCCGGTGATCGCCAAGACCTGGGAGGGCGGTCTGCGCGGGCGGGTGCTGGGCAGCGCCCGCTACAGCTTCGCGCTGTTCCACACCGATCTGGAGGACGACATACAGTTCATCGGTTCCGCCACGACTCCGGGTGCGGGATTCTTCCAGAACGTCGGCGAGACACGGCGCCAGGGACTCGAGCTTGCCCTGTCCCACGAGGTTGACCGCCTGCGCGTATGGGCCGCCTACAGCCTGATCGAGGCGACCTATGAATCGCCGCTCCTGATCAACAGCCCGTTCAATTCGTCAGCCGACGCGAACGGGCAGATCCAGGTGAACCCCGGCAACCGCATTCCCGGAATTCCGCGTCACCAGTTCAAGCTCCGCGCCGATTACGCATTCACGCCCAAGTTTTCGGCGGGCTTCACGGTGCAGGCGTTCTCGGACCAGTACGCGCGGGGCGACGAGAACAACCAGGACATCAACGGCAAGGTGCCGGGTTACGCGGTGGTGAATCTGGATGCCACCTACCGGTGGGATGATCGCCTGCAGTTCTGGGCGAAGGCGAACAACGTGTTCAACGAGGACTACGAGAGTTTCGGCGTGCTGGGCGAGAACTTCTTCACCGGCAACGGATTCACCTATTACGACACCACGCCGGGTGCCGCTCCCCGGGCAGAGCAGTTCCGGGGACCGGGGGCGCCGTTCGGCATCTGGGTGGGGGTGACCTACTGGTTCGACAAGCCCGGGGGCGGCAACGGCAGGCAGGACCGCGATTGAAGTATCTTGTGACCGCCGGTCGCAAGAAATAGCGCGGTTCCGGTTTCGGCGGGACGGCCCTGTCCGTCTCAAGGCGGTCCCACGATCCAAGCTGCAAGGTTCATGGCGCACGCTGCAAGCAAAAGCGTGCGTGGGTCCGGCTTCAGCCGGACAGCGCCGCCAAATCTCTCGCCCGAAGGCGTAACTACGGCAGGATGCGCCGGAACACGCCGTCGCCGGCCAGCAGGTGCCTCAGTCCCGCGCCGATGTGCAGCGCCAGCAGGGCGACGAACAACCATGAGGTGCCGACATGGATGCCGTTGAAGACGGCGTTGATGGCGTCGTCCTCCCAGCCGGCCTTGAAGAACGGCATGCCCCAGAGCTTCATGGGGTGCTTGGTGAAGGAAGAGGACAGGTAGCCGGAAACCGGCATCACCACCATGCAGGCATAGAGCAGGCGATGGGTCCATTCGGCCGCGCGCGCCTGCCAGTCTGGAAACCAGTCCGGAAGGGGGGGCGGCTTGTGGGTGAGGCGCCAGACGATGCGGAGGATGATCAAAAACGCGGTCGTCAGCCCCAGGGACTTGTGCAGGGCGAAGTAATAGCCGCGGTCCGGTCCCTTGGGCAGATCCACCATGAACCAGCCGAGGCCGATCTGGGCCAGGACCAGGGCGGCTATGATCCAGTGCAGGGCCACCGCCACGCGGTCGTAGCGCGCGGCGGCAACCCCCGCCGAGGAGATCAAGGCGGCCATCAGCGGATCACCACACCCCGGGAAATGTCGCCCAAATCCAGCTTGGCGATCATCTGGGGTTTCTCGATGTCGATGTTGGCCGGCTGGTCGCTCAGGCACATGCGCTTGCCATCCTTGCTGGCGGCGGTGCCCCGCGGCTCGGCACCGGCCTTGATATCGCCGACCACCTCGTCGACGGCGGTATCAATGACGCTCGGGGTGCCGGATTTTCCGTTGGGCACGTTCGCAAAAGGCGCAGCAGACGCGGAGGTCGCGGCGAACAGCGCGAGGGCGGCAACGAAGATGCGAACGCGGTACAGGTCCATGACGATGAACTTGGTGTGGTTGAAGCCCAGGATTTGACCGTGATCAGGCGGTAGGGTTGCAGGCGCGCCATGATAGCGCCCCCGCGGCCCTGCCGGGAAACTGCGCGGCTTTGGCTATTTTTGCACGGGCATGGGCGGGGTGTGGGTCACGCCCCCGGAGGCAAATATCCGCTGCAAGGTGCCGTCCTCGTTCAATGCCCCGATGGCGCGCTCCACGGCGGCGGCGAGGTCGGGGTTTTCCTGCTTGACGGCGACTCCCACGTTCCAGGACGACACCGCCAGCCCGCTGGGGCGGAATGGCTGGATCGAGATGTTGGGGGCGCCGCGCCCGACGGCGCCCTCGAGCTCGCCGAAGGGACCCATGATCGCGGACACCTGCCCGGCCTTGAGCGCGGTGGCCGCTTCGGGGAGGCTCTTGAAGTGCACCACGTTGTCACGGATGCGGCCGCCGAATGCGCCCATCAGGAAGTCGTCGGCGAGGGTGGCGGTTTCGACACCCACCTTCTCCCGGGTGAATGCCTCCAGGCCCGCCATGCCGGACAGATTGGGGATGCGCAGGGTGTTGCGGGCGAAGGCCAGTTGCTCCCTGTGATAGGGCGCGAGGATGCGCACCTTGTCGTTGTTCTCCTGCAGCAGCGGATCCACCGGCACATGCATCATCAGATGCGCGGTGCGCCCGCCCAGGTAGTGGCCCTTCCACACCATGTTGCGCAGGTCGTCATCCATGTTCTCGTCGGCATTGAACCAGACGAGATCGACCCGCAGTCCGAGCTTGCCGGCGATGGCCCGGGCCAGTTCGACGTCGATTCCCTTGCCCGCGGCCGAGTAGGGCGGGAAGTCGTTGTACACCGCGACGCGGATCTCGCCCTTGGCGCGGATGGCCTCCAGTTCGTCCGCGCCCGCGGGCAGCGCGACCGCCATCGCGGCGCCAAGTGCCAGCAGGCCCAGCGTCCGCATTGCGAACCCGCTACTTCTCACGCACGGTCTCCAGCCAGCTGCGGATGGTCCAAAGCGCTTCCTGGCTCAGGATGCCCTCGAATTTCGGCATGTAGACGCGGCCGTCGCGCACCGCGCCGTTGCGCACCCGCATGACGAAAATCTCGTCGCCTTCGTTGCCCTCCGGAAGGTAGCGCAGGTCCGGGGCGATGCCGCCGGAGATGGCCTCCAGGCCGTGGCAGCGGGCGCAGTTCTGGTTGTAGGCCGAGCTGCCGATCTTCACCGCCAGTTCGTTGCCGCGGTACGGGTTGCTGGCCTTCCAGGCCTCCCCCAGAGTCGGCAAGCCGGTGGTGTCCACCGCCTGGGGCGTTACGTCGCCGTGGGGGAGGGCGGTGGCGCTGGCGCCTGCAAGCAGGCAGGCACCCAGGAACCGCAGCCAGTTGTTTCGCTTGCCCATGAGAGTTCTCCTCTATCTCCGGTGGGGCCAGCGGGAACTGTCGCAGGATTGCAACAACTCCCGCTGCGCCTGCATTGTCTCAATTAAATCGGGGGAACCAAAAGCAACCGATGTGCCAAGCCACGCCGGAATTTTCGTGGGTGGCGG
Organism: Burkholderiales bacterium; assembly: GCA_035718105.1. Lineage (GTDB taxonomy): Bacteria > Pseudomonadota > Gammaproteobacteria > Burkholderiales > UBA6910 > UBA6910. The sequence goes on along the minus strand of DASTHR010000146.1, from coordinate 4,037 downwards.
GCAAGCATTTAATTTAAAATAATAAAAAGCAGCAGCGCGAGTCTCTCCCGTCATTGTCTGCGCGGGCCCCGCGGCGTCCGCCAACAGCAGTTTGCGACCGTCGCCGGGGTATTTCGCACAATTGTAAAATTTTGGTACAGGTGTTAGATTCGTCGCGCAACAATATGTTGAGAAAAAGCAACAATAACAATAACCCGATGTTTTGAATGCTTGGCCGGTTTTGAGGTAGGAGGAGGATCCGCCTTGAGGTTTCCGGATTTCAAGCTTGGTACCCAGACCAAGCACGCTCGTTCCGTACTGTTTTCCCAGGGGCAACTCCCCGAAGGCCTGTTGCGCGAACCCATCGAGCGCTCGTGGCAGCGTTGCGTTGACCACGGGCTGGACCCCGCGGTTCCGCGCGGAATGGAACGGGTGGCGAATGCCCAACTGAAAGAGGCCCAGGAGCGCAACCTGGCCCTGCTGGCCCAGGCGCGGCCGCTGATGCAAAGCCTCTACGAGCAGATCGTGGAGAGCGGCAGCATGCTCATCCTCACCGACCCCCGCGGACTGATCCTGCACTCCCTCGGCGACCCCGAATTCATCAGCAAGGCGCAGCGGGTGGCGCTCAAGCCGGGAGTGTCCTGGGCGGAGTCGGAGCGCGGCACCAATGCCATCGGTACCGCCGCGGTGGAGCGCGTTCCCGTGCTGGTGCACGGGGGGGAGCATTTCCTGGAGCGCAACAGTTTCCTCACCTGCTCGGCCGCGCCGATTTTCGATCCCCGGGGCGACCTGGCGGGCGTGCTGGACATCTCGGGGGACCACCGCGGTTATCACAAGCACACCATGGCCCTGGTCCGCATGACCGCCAAGATGATCGAGCGCCGTCTGGTGCTGGCCGAGCACGGCGGCGAACTGCTGGTGAACCTGCATCGCATTCCCGAGTTTGCCGGCACCCTGTGCGAGGGCGTTGCCGCTTTCTCCGGGGCGGGGATGATGCTGGGCGCGACGCAGAGCGCGCTCCAGGAGCTTGGCATCTCGGGCCAGGAGATTTCGCGCCACAGCTTCGGGACCCTGTTCGACGTGCCCCTGGAGGAGGCGCTGGGCCATGCCCTGCGGGGCGGGGCGAATCCCCTGCCGCTTCCTCTGCGCGCCGGACGCCAGGTGTTCGCCACCCTGCAGGCGGGGGCCGGCGTGGTCGGCCGCCGCTACGTGTCGGCGACGGCCGTTGCTCCTGTGCAGCCGCCCGCCAGCCGTTTCGCGACCGACAGCTTTGACGCCTTGTGCCATGGCGACGCTCGCATGCAGGCCGCCATCGAGCGCGCCCGGCGGGTGATCGGTCGCGACATTCCGATCCTGATCGAGGGCGAATCGGGGGTCGGCAAGGAACTCTTCGCCAAGGCCTTCCATCAGTCCGGACCCCGGCGCGACGGGCCCTTCGTCGCCGTGAACTGCGCTGCGATTCCGGAAGGCCTGATCGAGTCCGAACTCTTCGGTTACGACGAGGGTGCCTTCACCGGCGCGCGCCGTCGCGGCGCGATTGGCCGCATCCAGCAGGCCGACGGCGGCACGCTGTTCCTGGACGAGATCGGCGACATGCCGTATGCGCTGCAGAGCCGGCTGTTGCGGGTGCTGCAGGAGCGCAGCATCACGCCCCTGGGCAGCACGCGAGCCTGTCGCGTGGACATCTCGCTGGTCTGCGCGACCCACCGCCGCATCAAGGATGAAGTGGCGCGGGGCAATTTCCGCGAGGATCTGTACTACCGGCTCAATGGCCTGAAGTTCTCCCTGCCGCCGCTGCGGGAGCGAACCGATCTGCCGGAGCTGGTGCATTCCATCATGGAGGAGGAATGCGGCAGCAGCTGCCGGGCGAAGGTGTCCGAGGAGGTGATGCGCACCTTCAGCCGCTATCCCTGGCCGGGCAACATCCGCCAGCTCATGAATGTGATCCGCGCCGCCCTTGCCCTGGTGGGGGACGATGGGGAAATCATGTGCCATCACCTGCCGGATGACTTCCTGGAGGACATTGCGGAAATCAACGAACGGCAGGCCGCCGAGGAGCGGGCGACGGGAATCCCCGGACCGGCTCCCATCGAGATCTGCGGCAACCTGGAGGAGATCGAGCTGCAGGCCATCCGCAAGTCCCTGGACGACCATGGCGGCAATGTTTCAGCAGCCGCCCGCCAGCTGGGCATCAGCCGCAACACCCTGTACCGCAAGCTCGGAAGACTGTAGATCCGCCTTCAGGCGGACCTGGGATGTGGTTGTCCGGCTGAAGCCGGACCCACAGGGGGGCATTGGACTTGTGGTTGTGGGTCCACCTTCAGGCGGACGGTGGGCGTGGTTGTCCGGCTGAAGCCGGACCCACAAGGCATGCACAAAAAAACGGCGGCCCGAAGGCCGCCGAGAGGGAAAGAGGGCTCGCTAACCCCTTTCCGAGGAGCTGATGCGGGGCGGCCTTGGGCCGCCCCGTGTCATTTTCAGATCAGAAGAAAACGATCGCGCCGATGGCGAAGGTTTCGGCTTCCTGGTCGCAACCTTGAATGGCGTTGACGCAGTTCTGGGCCGACTGCTCGCTGCTGATGTACTCGCCGATGAGGGACAGGCCCGGCATCAGGTCATACTTGGCCTGGAACACCCAGGACTCGGTCTTCTGGACCAGGTTAGGAACGCCTGCAACGCCTGCGACGAGGCCCGCGTCAGCCGCGGTGCCGTCCAGGTTGCTCTCGCCGTAGCTCAGGCCGAGCTGGAGGTCGGTGTTGGGGATCTTGAAGGTGCCCTGCAGCAGGAATCCGTCGGAGTCCCGCTTGCCACCGGAGTTGTCGTGGCTATTGACGAACTGGATGGCGTCGCCAAGGCCCTCGCCCCAGTAGTACACGCCCAGCAGGTTGAAGCCGCCGAAACCGACCTTGCCGCCGACCTCGTACCCCTCGCCCTTGAGTTTCTGGGTGGTCTGGGCGGTGCAAATGACGGCAGTAATGGCCTCCGCTTCCTGGACCGCGAAGCTGCCCCACACCTTCCCGGAGGCCTGCCCCTTCCACTCGTACTGCGCCAGACCTTGCCAGCCCACCGTATCGGTGATGTCCGACGCGCCGCCCACACCAGCGGTGTTGCGGGGCTGGAAAGCGCCGATGGCGGCGTTGAAGCCGTTCCAGTTGGGGGTGGTGTAGGTGATCTGGGGCTGGAACTCGGAGTAGATGTAGCCGGAGCCGATCATGCCCAGGGTGGTGTTGATGGCGCCCTGGAAGCCGGCGCCGGTACCCACGGACAGCAGGGTCATGTCGTTCAGGATGGCATTCTGCTGGAACAGGCCGATGTCGCGGCCCAGTTTGAAGGAACCCCAGTTCTTGGAGCCGAACTCCAGGTACACGGTACGGGTATCCGGGGTGGTGCCGTTGTTGTTGATGCCGTTCCCGGAGGAGGTGCCCGGCCAGAAGCCGATCACCGCCTTCAGGTCCAGGCCCTTGGCCTGGGTGCTGGCGGTGAAGTTGATGTAGCCCGGCAGCAGGCCGTTCTGGATCGCGACGGAATCCTGGTTCGCGGTGCCGCAGACCGGAAGGGTGGCGACGATGGCCGGGGCGGCCGTGCCCTGCTTGTCGCAGCTGACGTTGGTGTAGAAGGCGTTCACGGAGCCGCTGATGTCCATCTTCCAGTTGCCCGCGGTGAACTCCAGGGCGGACGCCCCGGCGCTCGCCAGCGACGCGACCGCGCCGGCAACCGCCATAGCCATGACTTTACGCTTAAGCATTAACTCTCTCCCTCTTTGGGTTGTGGATCAGGGTTAAAAGAACACGCCTCCTCGGAGGGCGTGAACGCCCGAATTCCGTGCAAGACCCATGCCAGAAACGCACAGGTGTTGCATGTCCGCAACTACGGCTTCAGTTGTATGTATTTATTACAGAAAATGGAGGCTGTTGGATTCCATCGTTGTTGCGTGAAAGCAACATAAAACCTCAGGGTGTGCTCCAAAATACAACAGTTGCTCCAAATCAACTAAACGACTCGCAAGACCCGCAATAGGGAGCATTCGTGGCACCCAAGGCCGCCGGGGGAAGCGCGGG
>DASTHR010000145.1:0-2507 GCA_035718105.1 Burkholderiales bacterium | reverse complement strand
ACGGCGAGGTCGGCGTCTTCATCATGATCCAGGGGCAGTTCGGGGCCAACACCCGGGCCGTGACCCTCGGCCTGGAGCGGGCGCTGGCGGACATCCGGCCGCTGCTCGAGCGCGAGCAGGTGACGCTGCACCCGGCGCTGTTCCGCCCCGCCAACTTCATTGAAACCGCCGTGGGCAACGTGCAGCGCGACGTGCTCATCGGCTCGGTGCTGGTGGTGGCCGTGCTGTTCCTGTTCCTGTTCAACGCCCGTACCGCCTTCGTCTCGGCGGTGGCGATTCCGCTGTCGCTGCTGGCGGCGGTGCTGGTGCTGCAGCACTTCGGCGTCGGCCTCAACATCATGGTGCTGGGCGGCCTCGCCATCGCCCTCGGGGAGGTGGTGGACGACGCCATCATCGACTGCGAGAACATCTTCCGCCGCCTGCGCGAAAACCGGGTCAGCGCCTCGCCGCGCCCCGCCGCCGAGGTGGTGTTCGACGCCTCCATGGAGGTAAGGAGCTCGGTGGTCTACGCCACCTTCATCGTGGTGCTGGTATTCATCCCCCTGTTCTCCCTCTCCGGGGTCGCGGGCAAGCTGTTCGCCCCCCTGGCCATGGCCTACATCCTCGCCATCCTCGCCTCCCTGGTGGTGGCGCTGACCGTCACGCCCGCGCTGTCCCACCTGCTGCTCGGGGGGCGCGAGCTGCGCCCCGGAGACCCGCCCCTCATCGCCTGGCTCAAGCCGCGCTATGAGCGCCTGCTGCGGCGCATCGAGCGCCGCCCCTACGCCATCCTCGGCGCGGTGGCCGCCGGGCTCGCCGCGGGCATGGCGCTGCTGCCCCTGTTCCAGGGCGAGTTCATCCCGCCGCTCAAGGAGGGCCACTACATCATCCACATGACCGCGATCCCCGGCACCTCGCGGCAGGAATCGCTGCGCATCGGCCACCGGGTCAGCGAGAGGCTGCGCGGGATTCCGGGCGTGCAATCGGTGGCGCAGTGGGTGGGCCGCGCGCCCAACGGCGCCGACACCTTCGGCGTGCACTACAGCGAGTTCGAGGTGGAGATCGGGGCCCTGCCCGGCGAGGAGCAGGCGCGCATCCTGGACGCGATCCGCAGGGTGCTCGCCGGCGGCGCCGGCGAGGGCAGCGGCAGCGGCGGCGACGGCTACGGCGAATCGTCCGCCTTCCCCGGCGTGAGCTTCGCGGTGAACACCTTCCTCACCGAGCGCATCGAGGAGACCGTGGCGGGCTACGCGGCGGCGGTGCTGGTGAGCGTGTTCGGGCAGGACCTGGACGCCATGGACGCCGACGCCCGGGCGGTGGCCCGGGCTCTGGCCGGCGTGCCCGGCGCCGTGGACGTGCAGTTGCAGGCGCCGCCGGGCGCACCGGAACTCTCCATCCGCCTGCGGCCCGAGCGCCTGGCGGCATGGGGGCTCGCGCCCGTGGACGTGCTGGAAGCGGTGCAGGCGGCCTTCGAGGGGACGGTCGTCGCCCAGGCCTACCACGCGGGCCAGATGCTGGACATCGCTGTGACCCTGGTGCCGGAGGCGCGCCGCGACGTCACCCAGGTGGCGGCCCTGCCGCTGCGGGCACCGGGCGGCGCGGCGCTGCGCCTGGACGACGTGGCGGAGGTGCGCATGGCGGACGGCCGCTACAAGATCCTGCGCGCCGACGGCCGGCGGGTTCAGGCCATCACCTGCAACGTGCAGGGACGCGATACCGAGGCCTTCATGGAACAGGCCCGCGCCCGCATCGCCGAGCGGGTGCGCCTCGCGCCGGGCAACTACCTCACCTTCGCCGGCACCGGGGAGGCCCAGGCCGAGGCGCGCCGCGACCTCATCGTCAACTCCCTCATCGCCGGCGTGGGCGTGGCGCTCCTGCTCTACCTGGCGTTCGGCAGCCTGCGCAACCTGTCCCTCACCTTCGTCAACCTGCCCTTCGCCCTGATCGGCGGCGTGGTGGCGGCGCTGGGCGCGGGGGGCTGGGTGTCCCTGGGCTCGCTGGTGGGCTTCGTCACCCTGTTCGGCATCACCCTGCGCAACTCGGTGATGCTGGTCTCCCACTACCAGCACCTGGTGGAGGAGGAAGGCCTGCCCTGGGACCGGGAGACGGCGATCCGCGGGGCCTGCGAGCGCCTGCCCTCGATCCTGATGACCGCCCTGGTGACGGCGCTGGGCCTGCTGCCCCTGGCCCTGGGCAGCGGCCAGCCCGGGCGCGAAATCGAAGGGCCCATGGCCACCATCATCGTCGGCGGCCTCGCCACCTCCACCCTGCTCAACCTGCTGGTGCTGCCCACCATTCTTCTGCATTACGGCCGATTCCCGGGCCGGGGTTGAAGCGCGCGCGGATTCGCCTAAAATGGCGGCTCCCCGCGCCCGCCCTCTTTCACTGACCGCGCCGGGCACCGGACACCATGGACACCATATTCCTGCACGAAATGCGCGTGGACACCGTGATCGGCGTTCACGCCTGGGAGCGCCTGCGCCCCCAGACCCTGGAGCTGAACATCGACATCGGGCTGCCCGGCGCCA
>DASTHR010000144.1:0-4468 GCA_035718105.1 Burkholderiales bacterium | reverse complement strand
TGGCCCGTGCGCGGCTGGAAACCGTGCCGCGGCTACCCGGACTGTACGGTGTGCTGGGACTGGGGGCGCGGGGGCTGGTTTGGGCGGCGGCGGCCGCGGAGCTGCTGGCGTCGGAACTGCAAGTCGAGCCCCTGCCCCTGGAGACCGACCTCGCCGCCGCCGTGGACCCCGCGCGCTTCCTGCTGCGGGCCGCGCGCCGCGGGCGGCTGCGCTGGATGGGCGAGGAAGATGCCTGAGCCCAGCTGTAGAATCGCCTCTGCATGAGCCTGAAGAACGCCCTGTTCCCGCCGCAGCACCGCCATCTGCCGGGCCGCCGCTGGTGGATGACCGCCCTGCGCACCGTGCACCTGGTGGGCATCGCCGGCATCGGCGGCGCCTACCTGCTGGGAAGCGCGCCGCCCGGTTGGCAAACCTATCTCTGGCTCACGCTGGCGAGCGGCGCGGCCATGGCGGCGCTGGAGGTCTGGCTGAACGGGATCTGCCTGGTGCAGCTGCGGGGCATCTCGGTGTACGCCAAGCTGCTGTTGCTGGGGGCGATCCCGCTGGTCCCGCCGGCGGGCGCGGCCCTGTTCATCCTGGTGCTGGTGATCTCGGGCGTGGTGTCCCACGCCCCGGCCAGCCTGCGCCATTACTCCCTGCTGCACGGCCGACGGGTGGACAGCCCGGCGGACCTGCAGAAAAGCGCGCAGCGTCCGCGCTGAGCGCCGCTGTTGTGGGTCCGGCTTCAGCCGGACAACCAGGCGCCATGTCCGCATGAATGCGGACCTACGGGCGGCGGATTCCCCGTCCGCCTGAAGACGGACCTACAGGACGTAGCGCGACAGGTCTTCGCTCTTCGCCAATTTCTCGAGGCGTGCGTTGACGTAGGCCGCGTCGACCACCACCGCGTCGCCGGCGCGGTTCGATGCGTCGAAGGAAACCTCCTCCAGCAGCTTCTCCATCACGGTGTAGAGCCGGCGAGCGCCGATGTTCTCGGTCTTCTCGTTCACCGCGCAGGCAATCTCCGCCAGGCGGCGGATGCCCTCGGCGCGGAACTCGAGCTTCACGCCCTCGGTCGCGAGCAGCGCCTGGTACTGGCGGGTGAGGCAGGCGGAAGTGGCGGTTAGGATGCGCTCGAAGTCCTCCACCGTCAGCGAGGCGAGCTCCACCCGGATCGGGAACCGCCCCTGCAGCTCGGGGATCAGGTCGGAGGGTTTGGACAGGTGGAAGGCGCCGCTGCCGATGAACAGGATGTGGTCGGTGCGGATCATCCCGTACTTGGTGGAAATGGTGGTGCCCTCCACCAGGGGCAGCAGGTCGCGCTGCACCCCCTGGCGCGAGACATCGGCACCCGCCATTTCGCCCCGGCTGGTGATCTTGTCCATCTCGTCGATGAACACGATGCCGTCCTGCTCGACGCTGGCGACCGCCTTGAGCTTGAGCTCCTCCTCGTTCACCAGCTTCGCCGCCTCCTCATCGGTGAGCAGCTTCATCGCCTCCCGCACCTTGAGCTTGCGCGGCTTGCGGCGCCCCGCCCCCAGGTTCTGGAACATGCCCTGGAGCTGGGTGGTGAGCTCTTCCATCCCCGGCGGCGCGAAAATCTCCATGGACGCGACCGACGGAGCCACTTCCACCTCGATTTCCTTGTCGTCGAGGCTGCCCTCGCGCAGCATCTTCCGGAATTTCTGGCGCGTGGCGCCGTCGCGCTCCTCCCGCGGCTCGGCGCTGAAGCCGATCTCCCGCGCCGGCGGCAGCAGCGCGTCCAGCACCCGCTCCTCGGCCGCATCCTCGGCGCGGTGGCGCACCTTGCGCATCTCCTGCTCCCGGGTCTGTTTCACCGCGCTCTCCACCAGGTCGCGGATGATGGAATCCACGTCGCGCCCGACATAGCCCACCTCGGTGAACTTGGTGGCCTCCACCTTGATGAAGGGGGCATCGGCGAGCCGCGCCAGACGGCGCGCGATCTCGGTCTTGCCCACCCCCGTGGGCCCGATCATGAGGATGTTCTTGGGGGTGATTTCCTGGCGCAGCGGCTCCGCCACCTGGCGCCGGCGCCAGCGGTTGCGCAGCGCGATGGCCACCGCGCGCTTGGCGGAATCCTGCCCGATGATGTGCTTGTCGAGCTCGTGGACGATTTCCTGGGGGGTCATGGAGGACATAGGGCGTAGGGGTCAGGGATCAGGGAATTGCAGATCCGGTTTCGCCAATACCCTGGCCCCCGGTCCCTGGCCCCTGGCCCCTCACTCGAGGGTTTCAATCACGTGCTGCTGGTTGGTATAGATGCACAGGTCGCCGGCGATGGTGAGTGATTTCTTGACGATCTCCGACGGCGCCATTTCGGTGTTCTCCAGCAGCGCCCGGGCCGCTGCCTGGGCGAAGGCGCCGCCGCTGCCGATGGCCACCAGCCCCTGCTCCGGCTCCAGCACGTCACCGTTGCCACTGATGATCAGCGAGGATTCCGCGTCCGCCACCGCGAGCATCGCCTCCAGGCGGCGCAGCATGCGGTCGGTGCGCCAGTCCTTCGCCAGTTCCACCGCGGCTCGCATCAGGTTGCCCTGGTGCTTGTCGAGCTTGCCCTCGAAGCGCTCGAACAGGGTAAAGGCGTCGGCGGTGCCCCCGGCGAATCCCGCCAGGATGCGATCGTTGTAGAGGCGCCGCACCTTGCGGGCGCTGGACTTCACCACGATGCTGCCCAGCGTAACCTGGCCGTCGCCGCCCATGGCGACGCGGCGCCCCCGGCGCACCGAGAGGATCGTGGTCCCGTGATACTGTTCCATCCCTGCTCCTTGATCGACGCGCCGGGTCAATGCTGCTTGTTGCGCGCCACCGCGGCATGGCGATTCACGCCGACGACCGCGAACAGAACCTGAATCATTTCGTTGGCGCCATGGATCGTCACCGCCTTGCCGCCGCCGGTGAGCGCGATCAGGGCGTTGAGCAGGGCGCCGGCGGCGACAAAGTCAACGCGGCTCACCCCGGACATGTCGATGTCAACCTGGCTGTGCGCCGCGCCGTAGTTGAGGATCTGGTTGACCTGGGGCGGGGCGGCCCCGCTCAGCACACCGCCGATCTTGAGCGCATCCGGAGGCGTCTCCCCGGCGGCAGGCGCCTCGCATTCGCCGCCGGGAGGCTCGCGCAACGCGGTGCGCAACGGCTCCCAGTTAGGCGGTGAAACCTCGAACGCGACCGCAAACTCCAGGGCAGCGCTTTCGAACTCCTCGTGCATCCCGCGCATCTGGTAGAGCCGAAGCAGCAGCAGCCACAGGCTGCGGGCGCAGGACTTCCCCCGGCGCCGGATCTCGTCGCACAGCAGCGCCTCGAGCACCTCGGGCGCCTTCAGCTTCACACCGCGCCCCAGGGAATCCATGCGCTGCATGGCCTCGCCGAGCAGCGTGCAACCGACGTCGTCCACGACTTGCAGTGCGCTGAAGTCCATACGCACCGCCCCTTCCCGCCCCGCGAGTTCCTCCAGGTCCGCGATCTCGCGCCGGCTGTCCTCCGCGAGCACGCGGCCAAGAACGTATGACGGCGCGTGCTCCCGAGTCGGAGTGTCCGGCCCCGGGGCGTCCGGCGCCGTTGCACCGTGCCAGATCGGCGCCGAGCGCTCGAACTCCACCACGAAGTCGAGTGCCAGCCGGTCGAATTCCGCCCGCATCCCCTGTAGCTGGAACAGGTCAAACAACATGAACCAGGTCTGGGGATTGCGCCGCACGCCCTGGGGTTCGGCGAGCGCCTGCAGCAGCACGTCGATGGCCGCCTCGCTGCGGCCGTTCGCGTGCAGCATGGCCGCCTCCTCGGTGATCGGCAAAAGTCCGAACTCGCCGCTGTCGGAGACCTCGATGCCGGAGACGGTATGGTGGGGTCTTACCTCGTAGTCCGGGGTGGACGCGCGGGTGGACATTGGCTTCCTCATGTCCGCATGAGGCCGCTCGGAGGGCGTCGCGCCCTTCTTCCTGAAAAACGAAAACACCACGTTGGTCCTGGGGTCTGCGTGCCGCCGGCCGGGGGCGCGGGGTCCGCACCCCGCGCAGGCAATTAGTATACGGCTATTTCGGGATGGCCGGCCGCGACCGACACAGGAGCGCGGCGCCCCCGCCACACACCGCCATGGTCCAGACCACCATGGCTCCGGGAGGCAGGTCCGCCACGGCGGCCAGTGCCAGGCCGAGAACGTAGCCCGCCGCCCCCACCGCGTAGGCGTGGGCAAGCCGCGGCTGCGCTCCGCGCGTCGCAACGGCGGGAATGATCAGACTGGCGAACACCAGGTAGATGCCGACCAGCTGAACCGAAGCCGTCACCGCCAGGGCGAATACAAGGTAGAAGCCGGCGCGCCCGAGCCGCGGCCCCAGCCCGATCCACACCGCCAGCAGCAGGGCGGTGAGCACCGCGGCGGACAGCAGTTGCCCGGCACCCACCCAGAGGATCTGTCCCACCAGCAGCTCCCGCAGGTGTTCGCCGCCGCGCGCATCGCCGGAGAGCAGCAACACCC
>DASTHR010000143.1:0-2525 GCA_035718105.1 Burkholderiales bacterium | reverse complement strand
CCGTCGGGCAGTCTCAATCAGCGGGTGACGGCCCGACTCGCGGAGCTCATGACCCGGCGTCAGTCCCTGTCTGGGCTCGGGCGGGCCAAGAAGGCGAAGCGGCAGCATGACTGAGACCGACTCCGACCGCGGAATCACCCGCATCCTCCTCGCGCTGGACGCCTCGGCCCGGGGCCTGGCGGCCATGCGGGCGGCGGCGGAACTGGCCGCCGGCCTGCGCGCCGAGCTGGATGCGCTGTTCGTGGAGGACATCAATCTGCTGCGCCTCGCCGAGTTGCCATTCGCGCGGGAGGTGGGCTTTTCCTCGGCCTCGGGGCGGCCCCTTGGGTTCGAGGACCTGGAGCGGACGCTGCGGGCCCAGGCGCTCCGGATCCAGGCCCTGCTGGACGAGGCGGCACAGCGCCTGCACCTGCAGTTCCGCTTCAATGTGGCCCGCGGTCGCGTACTGCCCGAGGTGATCGCCCGGGCGGGCGGGGCGGATCTGGTGGTGCTGGGAAAGGCGGGAAACGCCCTGGCGGGCAGGTTCGCCTCCCCGGCGCATCCGGCCCGGCCGGTGCTGGCGGTGTTCGAGGGCGGGGAGCGGGGCTACCGGGTGTTGTCCGCGGCGCTGCGGGTGGCGGCGAAAAGCGGCCGCGCCCTGACGCTGCTGGTGCCGGAGACGAACCCCCGCCGCTATGCGGAAATCCGGGAGCGGGCTGAAGACTGGCTGAGCCGGCGGGGGCGCAAGGCGCGCCTGCACCAGGCGGCGGGGAAGGGCATGCAGGACGTGATCCGGGCCCTGCGCGGGCTGCGGGCGGACGCGGTGGTCCTGCCGATACCCAGGGGCGGGATGTCCGAGGAGGAACTGGGCGGCCTGCTGGATGCCGTGAGCTGCCCGCTGCTGCTGGTGCGCTGATGCGCGGTGCTACGTCGGGCGGGCCTGTTCGCCCACCAGGTGGCGCAGCCCGGCGAGGTCCTTGATCTCGATGTACTTGTTCTGGACGTTGATCAGGCCGTCCTCGTGGAACTTGGAGAACAGGCGGCTCACCGTCTCGAGCTTCAGCCCCAGGTAGCTGCCGATTTCCTCCCGGGTCATGCGCAGGTGGAAGCTGTCGGGGGAGTAGCCCCGCGCCTGGAAGCGCTGGGAGAGGTTGAGCAGGAAGGCGGCCAGGCGCTCCTCGGCCCTCATGCTGCCCAGCAACAGCATCACCCCGTGGTCGCGCACGATTTCCCGGCTCATCATCTTGTGCAGGTGGTGCTGCAGCGAGGGCAGGTCCCGGGAAAGCTCCTCCAGCTTGGCGAAGGGCACCTCGCAGATTTCGCTGTCCTCGAGGGCCAGGGCGTTGCAGCTGTGGGTGTCGGCGCTGATGCCGTCGAGCCCCATCATCTCCCCCATCATGGAAAAGCCGGTTACCTGCTCGCGCCCGTCCTCGTAGATCACATAGGTCTTGAAGAATCCGCTGCGAATGGCGAACAGCGACTGGAACGGGACGCCGGCGCGATACAGGTGCTCGCCCCGGCGGCAGGTGCGGCGCTGGTGCACCAGGCCCTCCAGGGCCTCCATGTCCCGCGGCGAGAGCCCGATGGGCAGGCACAACTCCCGCAGGGAACAGGACGAGCAGATGGACTTCAGGTGGATGCTTCTGAGGACAGCTTGTGACGCCATTCAGTCAGTTCTCCGTATGGTTTGCGCACCAGGGGTGCCGCGCGGCGTCCCGTGCCGGCCAGGCAGCAAACCGACAGCGTTTTCTTGGAGCGCAAATATGACATGAATCTTGATCTATATCAAATAGATTGCCGCTGTGGCGCACGATAGTCTATGCTTTTCCCCAACCCCGTTTTCGGGCTAAATCCATGACTTTGGGAAGGACTTTGGAAAATTCCGGCAAGGACGTCTACGGCAACGTCGAGGTTGATCTCGACCTGATCCGCAAGTTTGACCGCCTCGGGCCGCGCTACACGTCATATCCGACGGCCGACCGCTTTGTCGAGGCTTTCAATGCCGACGCCTACAAGGCATGGGCCGCCAAGCGCAACATAGGCGGCATCCAGCGGCCGCTCTCGATTTACGTGCACATCCCTTTCTGCAACACGGTGTGCTTTTACTGCGCCTGCAACAAGATCGTCACCAAGGACCGCGGCAAGGCCGAGAAATACCTGGAGTACCTGTTCAAGGAAATCGAAATGCAGGCGCCGCTGTTCGCGGACGATCCCCGCGTGGAGCAGCTTCATTTCGGCGGCGGCACCCCGACCTTCCTGCACGACGACCAGCTTTGGGCGCTGATGGACAAGATCCGCAGCCACTTCCGGCTTGCGGAGGGCGGCGAGTACTCCATCGAGATCGATCCCCGCAAGGTGGACGAGACCACCGTCGCCGAGCTGGCGAAGATGGGCTTCAACCGCATGAGCCTCGGGGTCCAGGACTTCGACGAGGCCGTGCAGCAGGCGGTGAACCGCATCCAGAGCGAGGAGGAGACGCTGCGCGTCATCCGCGCCGCCCGCAACGAGGGCTTCAAGTCGGTGAGCGTGGACCTGATCTACGGCCT
>DASTHR010000142.1:0-4961 GCA_035718105.1 Burkholderiales bacterium | reverse complement strand
AGGCCGACCAGCTGGCGGGACTCGCGGAAGTGAGCGCCGCCGCTTGAGCGCGGTGCACGAGGTGCTCGCCGCGGCCGCCGCGCGCCTGGCGCCGGCGCTGGGGCTGGAGGCGGAATCCGCCCGCATCGAGGCCCGCAGCCTGCTGTCTTACCTTCTCGGGCGCGACCGCTCCTGGCTTGCCGCCCATGGCCGCGACCCGCTGCCGCCGGCGGACGAGGCGGCGTTCGAGGCGCTGCTGGCGCGGCGCCGCGCGGGGGAACCCGTTGCCTACATTACCGGCTGGCGCGAGTTCTACGGCCTCGACTTCCAGGTCACGCCCGCGGTGCTGATCCCGCGTCCCGAAACCGAACTGCTGGTGGACCTGGCGCTGGAGCGGCTCCCTGCCCACGAGCTGCGGCGGGTGCTGGACCTGGGGACCGGCAGCGGCTGCGTCGCCATCGCCATCGCCGCGCACCGGCCCCTGGCCGAGGTCACGGCGGTGGACGCATCGGAGGCGGCGCTGGCGGTGGCGCGGGAGAATGCCTCGCGCCTGTTGCCACAAAGTAGGCGAGATGCGGCAATCTCCTTCCAGCGCAGCGACTGGTTCTCCGCCCTTAAACACGAGCGCTTCGACCTCATCGTTTCCAACCCGCCTTACGTTGCCGAGGGCGACCCGCACCTGGAGCAAGGCGACCTGCCCTTCGAGCCGCGCTCCGCGCTGGCCGCCGGCGCGGACGGATTGGACGGCATCCGCCACATCGTCAGTGAAGCGCCGGCGCATCTCGACGCGGGCGGCTGGCTGCTGTTCGAGCACGGTTACGATCAGGCGGCAGCCTGCAGAAACTTGTTGCGGGTTGCGGGACTCCAAGAAACCGGGAGCTTTCGCGACCTGGCGGGCATCGAGCGTGTGAGCGGCGCCCGGCGGTTGACCCCCTGATGGGACAAGACTAGGATTTAGCGCAAATTTTCATCACAACAGGAGTTACAGACGACATGAGCGTTCAGGACACGATTCGCCAGCAGGTCAAGGGCCACCGGGTGGTGCTGTACATGAAGGGGACCCCGGATTTTCCCCAGTGCGGTTTCTCCGCCAACGCCGTGCGCATCCTGGAGATGTGCGGGGCGAACGATATCTTCGCGGTGAACGTGCTGGAGGAACCGGAGATCCGCCAGGGCATCAAGGAATATGCCAACTGGCCCACCATCCCGCAGCTCTACGTGAACGGCGAATTCGTCGGCGGCTCGGACATCATGACCGAGATGTACCAGAACGGCGAGCTGCAGAAGCTGCTGAAGAAGGCGGCCTGAAGCGCCGCTGATCCCGGAAAAGGCCGGCGCGAGCCGGCCTTTTTTGTCGGCGCAGGGAGACGACAAAAAATGAGAAGACGCCAGTTCATTAAACTCGGACTGGGCTCGCTGATCGCGCCCGGGGCATTGTCCGCCCACGCGAAAACGGCCGCCGGAGCGCCGCGCCTGCTGGATCCCCGGACGCAGCGGCAGTTCGTCAACCCGCTGCCCATTCCCCGGGTCGCGGCGCCGGTGTCGCGGGGGGGGAGCCATTACGAGATCGCCATCGGCCAGTTCCGCCAGCACCTGGGCCTGCGTGACCCGAAGACGGGCGCGCCCCTGCTCACCACGGTGTGGGGCTATGACGGCAGCTATCCGGGCCCCACCCTCGAGGCCCGTAGCGGCGCGCCCATTACCGTGCGCTGGGTGAACGCCCTGACCGGCGCCGGCGGCCCGCTGCCCCACCTGCTGCCGGTGGACGGCTCGCTGCACATGGCGAGACCGAAGGACTGGCCGGCGGGCGGCGTGCCCATCGTGACCCATCTGCACGGCGGCCACACCGAAACGGAAAGCGACGGCGACCCTGACGCCTGGTACACCCCGGGCTGGCGGGAGCGCGGTCCCCTGTTCCGCAAGGAGACCTACACCTACCACAACGACCAGGAGCCGGCGACCCTCTGGTACCACGACCATGCCCTGGGTCTCACCCGCCTCAACGTCTACAGCGGCATGGCCGGCTTCTACATCCTGCGCGACGACTGGGAGCAGGGGCTGGGGCTGCCCTCCGGAAAATACGAGCTGCCCCTGGTGATCCAGGACCGTTCGTTCCTGGCGAATGGCGAGCTGTTCTATCCCTTCCATCCCACGCAGGCGGGGCACCCCCGCCCCAGCGTGCTGCCGGAACAATTCGGCGAGGTGATCCTGGTAAACGGCGCGGCGTGGCCGGTGGCCGAAGTGGCGCCGCGGCGCTACCGGCTGCGGGTCCTGAACGGCTCGGACTCCCGCTTCTACCGCCTGACCTTCTCGTCCGGCCAGTCGTTCCTGGTAATCGGCAGCGACGGCGGCCTGCTGGATGCGCCGGTGGAACTGACGCAACTGCTGCTGGCGCCGGCGGAGCGCGCGGACCTGATCGTGGACTTCTCCTCGCCGAAGCTGCGGGGCAAGACCGTGGTGCTGGAGAACGACGCCCGGTCGCCATTCCCCAACGGAGATCCGCCCGATTCCCGCACCAATGGCAGCATCATGGCGTTTCGTGTCACGGGGTCCGCGGGCAAGGACGATATCCGGATTCCCGACCGGCTGCGGCGCGAGCCGGTGCCCTTCCTCACGCCCACAGCGCCGATCCGCGACCTGCTCCTGTTCGAGGGCGAGGACGAGCATGGCCGGCTGATGGCCATGCTGGGCACGGCGCAGGAAGGCGCCCTCCACTGGGACCACCCGGTCACCGAGAACCCCGCGCTGGGCGCGGTGGAGGCCTGGGATTTTTACAACACCACGCCCGACACCCATCCCGTGCATGTGCATCTGGTGCAGTTCCGGGTGGTGAGCCGCAGGAAATTCAAGGCGGAGGTGGACGGGAAGAGCGGCCGCATCTCCAACATCCGCTTCACCGGCGCCCCGCAGCCGCCGCCGCCCGAGGAGTCCGGGTGGAAGGACACGGTGCGGGCCAACCCCGGCGAGGTGACGCGGGTGGTGGCGAAGTTCGACCGCCCCGGGCGCTACGCCTGGCACTGCCACATCCTGTCCCACGAGGACCACGAGATGATGCGGCCGTTCCATGTCGGGCCGGAGTAGAGGCCCGGCGCTTCCGTTTGTTGCGGGCGCCGTCGTGCGAGGGCGCCTGCCGGGCGGTGGCGCGGTTGACATCCCCGGCCGCCATCCCGTACCTTGTTACCCGAAAGTCATAAAGAAGGGCTCAGCGGCGAGCCCCGTTTACTGATCCACGCAGGTGCAAGCCGGCGGCCGCGGTTCACAGGAGGTGGTATGTGAAGCGCGACGAACGAGCGGATCCATCTGCGGCATCCTCGGCGGCCCGACCGGCAGCGCCAACCCTCCCGCCGAAGCCTGTCGCAGGTGGCCGCCAAGCCGGCGAATTCCTGATCAGCCCTCCGGCCATTTCCCTGCCCAAAGGCGGCGGTGCCATACGGGGTATCGGGGAGAAGTTCACCGCCAATCCGGTCACGGGTACCGGCTCCATGTCGGTGCCAATCGCCACATCCCCCGGCCGCGGCGGGTTCGGACCCCAGCTCGCGCTCTCCTATGACTCCGGCGCCGGAAACGGTCCGTTCGGGCTCGGCTGGAGCCTTTCGCTCCCATCCATCTCCCGCAAGACCGACAAGGGCCTGCCGCGCTATCTCGACTACGAGGAATCGGACACCTTCCTCCTGGCCGGGGCCGAAGACCTGGTTCCCTTCCTCGACGCGGCGGGCCGGCGGCCGGAGGAAGAAACCGTCACCGTCTACGGCGAGAGGTACAAGGTCCGGCGCTACCGCCCCCGCATCGAGGGATCCTTCGCCTGGATCGAGCACTGGGCCAGGGTCGGTCAGCCGAGCCAGGTGTTCTGGCGGAGCATCAGCCGCGACAATACGACCACCTGGTACGGCCGCACGCCGGACAGCCGCATCCACGACCCGTCGGAACCCGCGCGGGTCTTCCAGTGGCTGATCTGCGAGACCTGTGACGACAAGGGCAACGCCGCGGTGTACTCCTACCAGCGCGAGGACGGGGCCGGCATTGACCGCAGCGCGCCCTTCGAAGCCAACCGGCTTTCCCCGGATTCTCACGCCAACACCTACCTCAAGCGCATTCGTTACGGCAACATCGAGCCCTTCATTCCGACGTTGGATGTCGCCGGAGCCGGCTGGATCGCGCCGGATGCCGACCCGGATGCCTGGATGTTCGAGGTTGTGTTCGACTACGGCGACCATCCCGGCGACTTGCTCCGCCGCGCTCCCGACACCTTGCCCGACGGCCGAATGGCCTGGCCGGCCCGGCGCGATCCCTTCTCTACTCACCGCCCGGGATTCGAGGTGCGCACCTGGCGCCTTTGCCGCCGGGTGCTGATGTTCCATCATTTCCCAGCCTTTGCCGGCCGGGCCGAAGTACCCGAGGTGGGTCGTGACTGCCTGGTAAGGTCCACCGACTTCGATTACGAAGAGCCGGCCGGCCTGGCGGAGCCATTGCAATCCGGCTACACGGTGCTCAAGTCGGTGACGCACCGCAGCTACCAGCGAGTGAACCCCGCGGATACCGGTTACGCGCGCGGTGAATCGCCGCCCGTCACCTTTACCTACAGCCGGGTGGCCGTGGATACCACGGTGCGCGCCATCGCCGCCGACCAGATGGAGAACCTGCCGGTCGGAACCCAGGGACCCGGCTGGCAGTGGGTGGACCTCGACGGCGAGGGCCTGAGCGGCGTGCTCACCGAGCAGGGAGGCGCCTGGTTCTACAAGCCCAACCGGGGCGATGGCCGCTTCGGTCCGATGCGCGCCGTGGCGCGCGTGCCCGCCGTGGCCGCTCTGTCGGCGGGCCGCCAGCAACTGATGGACCTCGCCGGTGACGGCGAGATCGATCTCGTGGACTTCGGCGGCCCCACCCCCGGCTTTCACGAGCGGGACCGCGATGTGGGTTGGAAGCGGCACGTCCCGTTCGCGTCCCTGCCCAACATTGACTGGCAGGACCCGAACCTGCGCTTC
>DASTHR010000141.1:0-2835 GCA_035718105.1 Burkholderiales bacterium | reverse complement strand
AGCGCGAGGAGCTGAAGCACCGGCGCAAGGTGGAGGAGATCATCGATTTCCTGCAGATCGAGCACATCCGCAAGACGCCGGTGGGGCGCCTGCCCTACGGACTGCAGAAGCGGGTGGAGCTGGCGCGGGCGCTGGCCGCGGAGCCCGCCATGCTCCTGCTGGACGAGCCCATGGCGGGGATGAACGTCGAGGAGAAACAGGACATGTGCCGCTTCATCCTCGACGTCAACGACGAATTCGGCACCACCATCATCCTCATCGAGCACGACATGGGGGTGGTGATGGACATCTCCGACCGGGTGGTGGTGCTGGATTACGGGCGCAAGATCGGCGAGGGCACGCCGGACGAAGTCCGGGCGAACGCGGCGGTGATCGCCGCCTATCTCGGGGTCTCTCACTAGGAGGAGTCGGTGCCATTCGACTGGACGTTCTTCTTCGAGGTGCTGATCGGCGGACTGCTGGCGGGGATCATGTACTCGCTGGTGGCCCTGGGCTTCGTCCTCATCTACAAGGCCTCCGGGGTGTTCAACTTCGCCCAGGGCGCCATGGTGTTCTTCGCCGCCCTCACCTTCGTCAGCCTGGTGGAGAAGGGCCTGAACTTCTGGCTCGCCATGGCGGCGACACAGGCGATCATGGTGGCGCTGGGGGTCGCCATCGAGCGGGTGGTGCTGCGCCCGCTGGTGAACCAGCCCCAGATCACCCTGTTCATGGCCACCATCGGCCTTGCCTTCTTCATCGAGGGCCTGGCCCAGGGAATGTGGGGGGCGCAGGTGCACGGTCTGGAGCTGGGCATCCAGGACAAGCCCTTCACCGTCGCGGGCATCAACATCAGCCAGTTCGATCTGTTCGCCGCCGGCACCGCCGGGGTGCTGGTGGCGGGGCTGGCGGTGTTCTTCCAGAAGACCCGCATCGGGCGGGCGCTGCGCGCCGTGGCGGACGACCACCAGGCGGCGCTCTCCGTGGGCATCCCCCTCAAGCACATCTGGGCCATCGTATGGGCGGTGGCCGGCTTCGTCGCGCTGGTGGCGGGGCTGCTGTGGGGCTCGCGCATAGGGGTGCAGTTCTCCCTGACGCTGATCGCGCTCAAGGCGCTGCCGGTGCTGATCCTGGGGGGCTTCGAGTCCATCCCCGGCGCCATCGTCGGCGGCCTGATCATCGGCGCCACGGAGAAGCTGGCCGAGGTCTACATCGGCTCCTCCATCGGGCTGAACATCGGTACCGGGCTGGAGAACTGGTTCCCCTACATGCTGGCGCTGCTGTTCCTGCTGGTGCGCCCGGAGGGGCTGTTCGGCGAGAAGCACATTGACAGGGTTTAGGGATCAGGGAACAGGGATCAGGGAGACAAGGCGGGCGCAGAGGTTTTCCTGACCCCTGCCCCCGAGCCCTGGCCCCTCAAAGAAATGTTCTACCGGGAAAACGGACAATTCAAGGCGAGCTACGCCGCGGACCAGCGGATCTTCCCCATCCGCCAGGACCGCTACGCCATGGCGGTCCTGCTGCTGGTCGCCTTCGGCGTCGTCCCGGTGGTCGCCAACGACTACTGGTTCAGCGCCATCCTGATCCCGTTCCTGGTGCTGTCCCTGGCGGCGCTGGGGCTCAACATCCTCACCGGCTACACCGGGCAGCTCTCCCTGGGGACCGCGGGCTTCATGGCCGTGGGCGCCTTCGCCGCCTTCAATTTCATGCTGCGCGTGCCGGGCATGCCGCTGCTGGCGGCATTCATGCTGGCGGGCGTCACCGCCGCCCTGGTGGGCATCCTGTTCGGGCTGCCATCGCTGCGCATCAAGGGTTTCTACCTGGCGGTGGCCACCCTGGCGGCGCAGTTCTTCATCGAGTGGGTGCTCACCAAGTTCGGCTGGTTCTCCAACTACAACTCCTCCGGCGTGATCACCGCCCAGGCCATGGAGATCATGGGCTACAAGTTCACCACCCCGCGCAGCAAGTACCTGCTCACCCTTGCCATCGTGGCGGTGCTGGCGCTGGCGGCCAAGAACATGATGCGCTGCGCCACCGGGCGCGCCTTCATGGCGGTGCGGGACATGGACGTTGCCGCGGAGGTGATCGGCATTCCCATGCTGAGGACCAAGCTGCTGGCCTTCGCCATCAGCTCCTTCTACTGCGGGGTGGCCGGGGCGCTCTGGGCCTATGCCTACCTGGGCTCGGTGGAACCCCAGGCATTCACCCTCGACCGCTCGTTCCAGATCCTGTTCATGATCATCATCGGCGGCGTGGGGACGGTCCTGGGGTCGTTCCTGGGGGCGGCGTTCATCATCCTGCTGCCGATCCTGCTCAACGTCGGCGCCCACACCTTCTTCAAGGGCGTGGGCACCGACCTGCTGTCGAACCTGGAGCTGATGATCTTCGGCGGCCTGATCATCTTTTTCCTGGCGGTGGAGCCCCATGGTCTGGCGCGGCTGTGGCAGATCGCCAAGGAGAAGCTCAGGCTGTGGCCCTTCCCGCACTGATTTTATGAACCGGCGCAGTCACGTCATGGACTGGCCGGGGATTCGACGAGAGGAGACAACAATGACTGGAAACTGGAAGTGGAAGATGGCGGCGCTGTGCCTGGCCGCCGGGGGCGCGCTGCTCCCGCTGCAGGCTTTGGCGCAGGCGAAGGAGCAGTTCTTGCCGATGCTCAGTTACCGGGTCGGGCCGTACGCCGCCGGCGGCACCGGGTTCTTCTCCGGCTACATCGACTACCTGGACATGCTCAACAAGCGCGACGGCGGCATCGGCGGCGTCAAGCTGACCTGGGAGGAGTGCGAGACCGAGTACAAGAATGACCGCGGGGTGGAGTGCTACGAGCGGCTGAAGAACAAGGGTCCCACCGGCGGC
>DASTHR010000140.1:0-4351 GCA_035718105.1 Burkholderiales bacterium | reverse complement strand
GACGATGCAAACGCTGATCTGCGGCTCCATGGCCTACGACAACATCATGGTGTTCCATGACCGTTTCAAGAACCACATCCTGCCCGACAAGATCCACATCCTGAACGTGTCGTTCCTGGTGCCGGACATGCGCCGCGAGTTTGGCGGCTGCGCCGGCAACATCGCCTACAGCCTGAACATGCTGGGCGGGGAGGCGGTGATCATGGCCACGGTGGGGGAGGACTTCGCCCCCTATGAGAGCCGGCTGGAGCGCCTCGGCCTCGCGCGTCACCACCTGCGGGTGATCGGCGACACCTTCACCGCCCAGGCCTTCATCACCACCGACCTGGACGACAACCAGATCACGGCCTTCCACCCCGGCGCCATGAATCACTCCCACGCCAACAGCGTGAAGGATGCGAAGCAGGTGAGCCTGGGCATCGTCTCCCCCGACGGGCGCGAAGGCATGCTGCAGCACTGCCGGGAGTTTCACGAGGCGGGCATTCCCTTCGTGTTCGATCCGGGCCAGGGCATGCCCATGTTCAGCGGCGCGGAGCTGCTGAAGATGGTGGACATGGCCGACTACGTGACCCTGAACGACTACGAAGCCCAGCTCATGCAGGAGAAGACCGGCGAGAAGCTCGAGTCCTTGGCGAAGCGCGTCAAGGCGGTCGTGGTAACCCTGGGCGCCCAGGGATCGGTCATACATTGCGACGGTCAAACCCACGAGATCCCCTGCGCCGCTGCGGAACAGGTGGTGGACCCCACGGGCTGCGGCGACGCGTTCCGGGCCGGCCTGCTCTACGGAATCGGGAACGGGATGGACTGGCCCCGCAGCGGGCGGCTCGCGTCCCTGATGGGTGCGCTCAAGATTGCCCATCGCGGGGGGCAGAATCACCATTACAGCCGTGACGAGATCGCGGTGCGCTATCGCAAGGCATTCGGGCACGCGCCCTGGTAAGGAGGTACAGGTCATGAGAAAGATCCTGGTTTCGGCCGGCGCACTGGCGCTGGTGAGCGCCCTGGCGGGCTGCGTCACTTCCCGCTCCGGCGACGTCTATACCCGCGACGAGGCCCTGCGCGAGCAGTCGGTGCGCTTCGGGGTGGTGGAGCAGGTGCGCCCGGTGACCATCGAGGGCACCCGCAGCGGCGTCGGCGCCGCGGCAGGCGCCGTGGCGGGAGGCATCGGCGGCAGCACCATCGGCCACGGCGAGGGCAGCGCAGTGGCGGCGGTGGTGGGCGCGGTGGTGGGCGGGGTGGCGGGACAGGCCATCGAGGAAGGCACCACGAAGCGCCAGGCCATGGAGATCACGGTGCGCCTGGACGGAGGGCAGGTCATCGCCATTGTCCAGGAGACCACCGAGACCTTCAGTCCCGGTGACCGCGTGAGGATAGTATCGGGCGGCGGCTCCAGCCGCGTCAGCCATTAGACCGGGGTTTGCGGCGAATTCCCGCGGCGCCGGTGGCCGTTCCCGGTGATCCCTTCCCCACGATGGCGCGCGTGTCCGCGCCGGACCCCGTGCGGCAATCAAAGCTTAAAGTTCGTTTCATGGTGATGTAACAGCCGCGCCCTATCGTTGCGCCGACATCAAAAGGAGGCGAAACGACATGTTGCGCGAAGCGCTTTACCGCGAGGGGCGTCCCTCGCGTGCGGGACTTGTGGTTCAGTTCGCCCGTTCCATGGGCGAGGTGCTGGAGGCGCAGCGGCTGCGCTACCGCGTGTTCGGCGAGGAGATGGGCGCGCGCCTGGCGAGCGCCGAGCCGGGCGTGGACCGGGACATGTTCGACCCGTTCTGCGAGCACCTGCTGGCGCGGGATGCCGAAAGCGGCGAGGTGGTGGGCACCTACCGCGTGCTGAACGGCGCCCAGGCCAAGAAGATCGGCGGCTTCTATTCCGACGACGAGTTCGACCTCACGCGCCTCGCACACCTGCGGGAGCGTCTGGTGGAGGTGGGCCGCTCCTGCGTGCATCCCGGCTACCGCCATGGCGGCACCATCGCCATGCTGTGGGGCGGGCTTGCCGAGTACATGAGCCGCCACCGCCACGAGTACATGATGGGCTGCGCCAGCGTCAGCATGCGCGACGGCGGACGGCTCGCGGCGAGCCTGTACCGGCGGCTCGCGCCCGAGCACCTGAGCCCGGCGGAATACCGGGTGTTCCCCCGCCACCGCTTGCCGCTGGAGGCGCTGGAATCGGACCTGGAGTCGCCGCCGGTGCCGCCGCTGCTCAAGGGTTACCTTCGCCTCGGCGCCTGGATCTGCGGCGAGCCGGCCTGGGATCCCGACTTCAACACCGCCGACCTGCTGATACTGCTTCCCCTCTCCCGGGTGAATCCACGCTATGCCCGGCATTTCCTGCGCGGCGCCTGAGGCGCCGCGCCCGTAGCCTGCGGGCGCGCAACCCAATATCATTCGGCTGTGGCTGCGGCCCGGAGAGGCTGCGGCTGTTTTTTTGGCCTGCTCCGGACATGTCAATCAGCCGAACCGGATTCCTCACCCGCGCCTGGCGCCTGCTGCGCATGCACCTGCTCCTTCTGCGGGGCGTGTTCACCGTGCTCACGGTCTACCGGTTCGCCGACCAGGCGCGCCGGGCCCGGCTGCTGCGCGAGTGGTCGCGGGACCTGCTGGACGTCCTGCGCGTCAGGCTGACGGTGCGCGGCACGCCGCCTCGGGCGCCCGGGGGCCGCCACGTGGTGGTCGGCAACCACGTGTCCTGGCTGGACGTGTTCGTGGTGGACGCGGTGGTGCCGTCGCGCTTCGTCGCAAAGTCCGAGATCCGCGGCTGGCCGGTGATCGGGTGGCTGGCGGCGCAGGCCGGCACGCTGTTCATCGACCGCTCCCGGCGCCACGCCACCGCCCGCACCAACGAGCAGATCATCGCCGCCATCGCCGCGGGCGATTGCGTGGCCGTCTATCCCGAGGGCACCACCAGCGACGGCACCCGGCTGCGCCACTTTCACGCCTCGCTGCTGCAGCCGGCGGTGGAGGCCGGCGCCGATGTCCATCCGGTGGTGGTGCGCTATCCCGGGCCGGACGGGCGGCCACACCCCGCGACGCTGTTCATCGACAACATGAGTTTCGCGCGCAGCGTGCTCATGATACTGACCCAGCGGGAGATCGCCGCCGAGTTGACGTTCCTGGAGCCGATTCCCGCCGGCGGGCGGGACCGGCGCGAGCTGGCGCGGCTCAGCGAGCAGGCAGTGGCGAGCGCCCTCGGGGTGGAGGTTGTGCGCAAGGAACCTGGAACACCTTCCGGTCCTCGAGCCTGACCGCCGTGAGCCGCCCGCCCCAGAGGCAGCCGGTGTCCAGCGCCAGCAGATCGTCGCGCAGGCGCAGCCCCAGCGCCGCCCAGTGGCCGAAAACCACCGTGGTGCCCTCGCTGGCGCGTCCCGGCATCTCGAACCAGGGACTCAGCCCCTCGGGCGCGTGCTCCAGGTTTCCCGTGTAGGCGAAATCCATCGCCCCTTCCAGGGTGCACAGGCGCAACCGGGTCATGCCGTTGACGATGGCGCGCAGGCGGTCGTAACCCGTCAGCGCGCCATCCCAGCGATCGGGCGTGTTTCCGTACATGCGGCGGCAGAACTCCCCGAAGCCCTCGCCCTGCAGCGCCGCCTCCACTTCCCGCGACAGCGCCACCGCCTGCTCCGGGCTCCAGGCGGGAAGCAGCCCGGCATGCACCATCAGGTAAGGCGCCTCGGCGTGCACCAGCGGCCGGGCGCGCAGCCACTGCATCAGTTCGTCGCGGTCCGGGGCATCGAGCACGTCGTGGATGGTGTCCTTGGCCCGGGCCGCAATGGCGCCGGCGTGGATGGCCAGCAGCGTGAGGTCGTGGTTTCCCAGCACGACCTGGGCGCGGCTGCCGAGGCCCTTCACGAAGCGCAGAACCTGCGCCGATTCGTGGCCCCGGTTCACCAGGTCGCCCACCAGCCACAGCCGGTCCCGGGCGGGTTCGAAGCGGCAGGCGTCCAGCAGTCGCCGCAGCTGGGAGTAGCCGCCCTGTACGTCGCCGATCGCGTAGGTCGCCATGCGCCGGAAAAACAAAAGGCGCAGAGATCGTCTGCGCCTTCTGTTTCAGGAATGCGGCTTACCTGGCCTGGCTCACCAGGTAATCCACGGCGGCCTTGACGTCATCGTCCGCCAGCGCGGCGTTGCCGCCCTTGGCGGGCATCGCGCCCTTGCCCTTCAGCGCGCTGTTGTAGAGCGCGGGCTTGCCGGTGGCGATGCGCGGCCCCCAGGCCGCCTTGTCGCCCAGCTTGGGCGCGTTCGCGGCGCCGGTGGCGTGGCAGGCGGCGCAGGCCTTGGTGTAGATGTCCTTTCCCTTGTCGCCCGCGGGTCCGGCTGCCGGTGCTGCGGCCTTCTGCGGCGCGGGGGC
>DASTHR010000139.1:0-2761 GCA_035718105.1 Burkholderiales bacterium | reverse complement strand
GCCAAGCTCCGATGGGACCGCGGCGTCCCGGCGTCGGCGCCTAGGCCCGAGGCGGGTTCTTCCGCATGGTGTGGGCCGGGGCCTGCGGTCTTTTATGCCGTTGGCATGAAGTTGCCCGGCGGCGCCGTTGGCGCGGCCATTCCGGCGGCGCGACGCTTCATGATAAGATTTGCGCCCCCGTGCCCGAGCGGGCGCGCTGTCAGAACGAATCCACTGCAAGGAGCAGGACATGGGCCAGGCACAACAGAAATCCGTGGCGGACAACGCCAACGCTCCCGACTACGTGACGAACCGGCGGCTCAAGGAATGGGTCGGCAAGATGGTGGAGCTGTGCAAGCCGGAGCGGGTCTACTGGTGCGACGGATCCCGGGAGGAGTATGACCGGCTGTGCCAGGAGATGGTGGACGCCGGCACCTTCATCCGCCTCAATCCCAAGCTGCGGCCCAACAGCTTCCTCGCCCGTTCGGACCCCTCGGATGTCGCGCGGGTCGAGGACCGGACCTTCGTCTGCACCCTCAAGAAGGAAGACTCCGGCCCCAACAACAACTGGATCGCCCCTGCGGAGATGCGGGGCACCCTGAACAAGCTGTTCGATGGCTGCATGCGCGGGCGCACGATGTACGTGGTGCCGTTTTCCATGGGCCCGCTTGGCTCCCACATCTCCCACATCGGGGTGGAGCTTTCGGACTCGCCCTATGTCGCGGTCAACATGCGCATCATGACCCGCATGGGCCGCGGCGCCATCGAGGCGCTGGGCGATGGCGAGTTCGTGCCCTGCATGCACTCCGTGGGGGCGCCGCTGGCGCCGGGACAGAAGGACGTGGCCTGGCCCTGCAACAAGGACCACAAGTACATCGTCCATTTCCCCGAGAGCCGGGAGATCTGGTCCTACGGTTCGGGCTATGGCGGCAACGCCCTGCTGGGCAAGAAGTGCTTCGCGCTGCGCATCGCATCGGCCATGGGCAAGGAGCAGGGCTGGCTGGCCGAACACATGCTGATCCTGGGAGTGACGTCCCCGGAGGGCAGGAAAAGCTACGTCGCGGCGGCCTTCCCAAGCGCCTGCGGCAAGACCAACTTCGCCATGCTGATCCCGCCCCAGACCATGAAGGGTTGGAAGATCACCACCGTGGGCGACGACATCGCCTGGATCAAGCCGGGCAAGGACGGCCGCTTCTACGCCATCAACCCGGAAGCGGGCTACTTCGGCGTAGCCCCCGGAACCTCGGAGAAGTCCAACCCCAACGCCCTGGCCACTCTCCACAGCAACGTCATCTTCACCAACGTTGCCCTCACCGATGACGGCGACGTGTGGTGGGAGGGCATGAGCAAAACCCCTCCGGCTCACCTCATTGACTGGACCGGCAAGGACTGGACCCCGGGTTGCGGCCGCCCCGCCGCCCACCCCAACTCCCGGTTCACCGCCCCGGCCTCCCAGTGCCCTTCCCTGGATCCGGAGTGGGAAAACGCGGACGGCGTGCCCATCTCCGCCTTCATCTTCGGCGGTCGCCGCTCCACCACGGTGCCCCTGGTGTTCGAGGCCTTCAACTGGAACTACGGCGTGTACATGGCGGCGACCATGGGGTCCGAGACCACCGCCGCGGCCGCCGGCCAGGTCGGCCAGGTGCGGCGCGACCCCTTCGCCATGCTTCCGTTCTGCGGCTACCACATGGGCGACTACTTCAACCACTGGCTGCAGATTGGCCACACCATCGGCAACCCGCCCAAGATCTTCTGCGTGAACTGGTTCCGCACCGACAAGGACGGCAACTTCCTGTGGCCGGGCTTCGGCGACAACATGCGGGTGCTGAAGTGGATCGTGGGGCGCTGCCAGGGTACGGCCCACGCGGTGCAGACCCCCTTGGGCTGGCAGCCGGCCTACGAGGACATCGACTGGGAAGGCCTCGAGGTGCCGCGACGCCAGTTTGACGAGCTCATGAAGGTGGACACCGACATGTGGCGCCAGGAACTCGATTCCCATGGCGAGTTGTTCGCCAAGCTCCAGGAGAGGCTCCCCAAGGAGTTTATTCTCAAGCGCGAGCTGTTCCAGCTCTCACTGTGGCGTTGAGCGCCGCGGCGCGCTGACCGGAAGGCCGCCCTCGGGGCGGCCTTCGTTTTTGCGGCATGGAACTCGACTTCGCAATCCTGCTGGGCCTGGCCTTCGTGGCCGGGCTGGTGGACGCGGTCGTGGGCGGCGGGGGGCTGGTGCAGATCCCGGCCCTGTTCGGTTACGCGCCCCAGGCGGCCCCCGCCACCATCTTCGGTACCAACAAGATCGCGTCCATCGCCGGCACCAGCGCCGCCGCCCTGCGCTACGCCCGCAGCGTGCGCATCCGCTGGGGCGCGGCGCTGCCGGCGGCCCTGTCCGCCTTCGCGTTTTCCTTTCTCGGGGCTCGTACTGTCTCCCTGCTGCCTGCGGCGGTGATCCGGCCGCTGGTGCTGGTGCTGCTGGTGGCCATGGCGGTGTTCACCCTGATGCGCAAGGACTTCGGCTCCGTGCATGCACCCCGTCACGACGGCTTTGCGGAGCGCCTGTACGCCGTGGTGCTGGGGGGTGCCGTCGGCTTCTACGACGGGTTCTTCGGTCCAGGCACCGGCACCTTCCTGGTGTTCCTGTTCGTGCGCTTCTTCGGCTTCGATTTTCTGGGCGCCTCCGCCGCTGCCAAGGTAGTGAACGTCGCCACCAACGCGGCCGCCCTGATTTTTTTTGGTTTCACGGGAAACATTCTGTATCTGGTGGGGATCCCCATGGCCTTCTGCAACG
>DASTHR010000138.1:0-7691 GCA_035718105.1 Burkholderiales bacterium | reverse complement strand
GACCGTCCAGTCCGAAATGGGGCGCGAGGACGGCGTACTCCTCCGGCGCCAGCAGCCCCCGGACCTCGTCGGGGGTCCAGACATAGAACTTGCCTTCTTCATGCTCCGAGTCGGCGTCCAGGGTGGAGTAATAGCCTCCCTCCGGGGACTGCATTTCCCTCATCACCCACTGCGCTGTTTCCTCGGCTACCCGCCGGAACAGGGGATCGCCGGTCAACCGCCAGGTGTCGGCGTGGAGCCGCAGCAGCGGCCCATTGTCGTAGAGCATTTTCTCGAAGTGGGGGATGGTCCAGGTACGGTCCACGCTGTAACGGCAGAAGCCGCCGCCGATCTGGTCGTAGATGCCGCCCTCCGCCATGCGCCGCAGGGTGAGGGTGGCGATGGCATACCCGGCTGGCGCACCGGTGGCTGCGTGGCGGCGCAGGCAGAATTCCAGCTCCGCGGGATGCGGGAACTTGGGGGCATCGCCGAACCCGCCGTGAACGCCGTCGAAACCGCCTTCAAGTTCCGCGAGCGCCCGCTCCAGCGGCGCCGCGTCGAGGGTCGCGGCCTGCGTCCGGCGCCGGGGCAGGCTGCGGCCGAAGGCGTCGCGCACGGCCTCGTTCTGCTTGCCGATGTCCTCGCGGCGCTCGCGGTAGAACGCCGCCACCCGCCCCAGCAAGTCCCGGAATCCCGGCAGGCCGTGACGCGCTTCCCTGGGAAAATAGGTACCGCCAAAAAAAGGCGTCTGGTCCGGGGTGAGGAACATGGTGAGCGGCCAGCCGCCGGGCCGCTGGGCCAGCATGGCGTGGGCCGTCTGGTAGATCTGGTCCAGGTCGGGGCGCTCCTCCCGGTCCACCTTGATGTTCACGAAGTGGCGGTTCATCTCGGCGGCCACCTCGGGATCCTCGAACGACTCGTGGGCCATGACATGGCACCAGTGGCACGCCGAGTAACCGATGGAGAGCAGGATTGGTTTTCCCTGCGTTCTCGCGAGAGTGAGCGCCTCCTCACCCCACGGGTGCCAGTCCACGGGATTGTCGGCGTGCTGCAGCAGGTAAGGGCTGGTTTCCTGCGCCAGGCGGTTGCGCATGGTGCGGACTCCGGGAATGTAAACCCGGATTTTAGCAGTTACCCGAGCGAATCTCTCAACTTCTAGGTGCGATCGAAGATGGTCCGCCACCAGCGGCGGCGGGATTCGGGCAGGGGGCCTTTGCGCTGCAGATCCACGGGCGGAATCAGGCTCATGATCCAGCCCGGCAGGGGCGGGTTCCTGCTCGAGCCGCAGGAGGCGCCGAGGTAATTTGGGTCGAAGATCTTCACGAAGCGCGGGCGCTCCAGGTCGTCCGCGTACACGATGCCGCAGTAGCTCTCCCGGTGCTCCCGGCGCAGAAGTTCGTCCACCCGGCTCATGAACGCCTGCACCTCCTCCGCCGGCGACGGACCGGCGGGAGGCGGCTCGCCGACTGCGTAGAGGTACCAGCCGGAGGCCGGATCGATGCGCGCCCAGAAGCGCGCCAGGTCCTCCCACTTCATGATGCCGAAGAACAGGCCGCGGAAGGCGCGCTCGAATTCGCTCAGATTGTCGCTCATCTCAGGTCGGAAAAACTCCCCGGAGCGCCATGATACATGCTTTGTTATCATGGCCCTCCGCCCCCAGGAGCATCCGCCCATGATCCGCATAGCCAGTTGCATCGCCGCGAGCGTCGCCCTCGGGCTGGCCGCCCCGGCTTCTGCCCAGTATCCGGCCCCCGCTCCGGCCGAATCACGTCCGGCGGGCGCCGTGCCGCCTTCCGCCGGCGAACCGTCGCAACCGGCGCCAAAGCCCCGGCGCATCGCGGTGAGTGCCCGCATGATGGGCCAGGACGAGGTCACCCGGACCTACGACATCGGGCGGCTCTCCGACGCGACCCAACCGGATCGTTTGGAGCGGCTGCGGGTGCCAAGGGACCGCGTGGCGGGTGTGTTCGTGGGTCCGGCGCTCCTCTTCACCAATGTGCGCGACGCCTCTTCGACCGCCATGGTGGTGGGGCCGCCGGTGGACGTCGAATTCCAGGCCCGGGTGGATACCGTGCGCCGAGCCCTGCTGGAGAATGACCTGCCGGGCCTGGTGGCGCAGTCCCTGCGACAGATCGCGCCGGCCGCGATATACGACGGCGATCCGCCGGAGGGGATCTCGGTGGCAGTGGCTTTCTATGGCCTGCGCAGCCAGGACGACAACCCTTCCATCATGGAAGCCGACGACAATTACTGCTTTGTCGCGGTGGGCAGCGCATTTTCCCTGGTGGGCGGAGGAGCCGGGCCCGAAACCTCCTTCATGCTGACCGTCCTGGAGCCCAGTCCCGGAATCGCCACCCCGATTTGCGCCTCGTTCCTGGACCTGTCCGAGCGTGGCGCCTACCGCCTGCGCCAGGTGATGGAACAGTCCGCCGAAAACCTCGCCCAGTGGCTGGTCAACGGCGTGCTGGGCGGCCGCTGATCAGTCGCCCAGGACCGCGGGCTCGAAGCGGCCCCGCTCCAGGGTCCGGGCGGCCACGGCGAGCAGCCAGGGCACGATGACCGCCATCCCCGGGGCGTGGTGGCGCACGCAGGTTTTGGCCTGGCGGCCCGCCAGGTTCGCCGCGATGTACCATGCATAGAGCCCGTCCGGGATCGGAACCCCGCCCGCCGAGCGGTAGAACTGCGGCAGCGCCTCCACCATTCGGCCCGCCAGTTCGCGCTCAACGCCTCCCAGGGCGGCCCCGAGGATCAGGCGCGTGGCCAGCATGGACAGGTCGTAGGCGGGGTCACCCTGCGTCAGGTTGTCCAGGTCGATGAACATCGTGGCGTCTCCGTCCACCAGCACATTGGCCGTGTGCAGGTCTCCGTGCAGGGTGCAGGATGCCCCAGGGGGCAACCCCGCCAGCTTTTCCTCCAGCGTGGCCGCCACCGCCTGGGCCGCGGGCGCCAGCGCCGGGAGCGCACCGCAGACCCGCGGGATCACCTTGCGCCGCAGGCGGTCGAGCACGCGCTCCGGCCCCTCCCGCGCCAGCCCCGGAAGCTTCATCGCGTGCAGCGAAGCGAGACCCGGGGCGATGCGCTCCACCGCCGTGGCGAAGCCGACCTCGCCGCTGAATTCCTCGACGCGGGAGCCGGCGACAAAGGATTCCCAGCGCAACTCCGCCACCGGGTCGCAGAACACCGGTTGCGGCATGCCGAAACCCCGGCCCCGGCATTCCCATAGCGCCAGCATCCGGCCGTGGTTGGGGCCGGCGCCCTCGCCGAGCTTGCCGACGAATCCCAGCGGCGCCGACGGCCAGCGTACCCGCACCGTGCAGCGCTTACCGGGCAGGTAGCTCAGCAGGGTCCAGCCCATCTGCGCCGGCGCCAGGTTGAGCCCGGTGGCGCCGGAAAGCACCGAACAGACGGGGCTGGCCGCCACCGGGCTGCCGATCCGCCCCAGTTCCGGATCCTCCGGGAATACCCAGGCCACCGCCTCCCATTCGCGGAGATGCAGCACCGCCGCCGGGTTGGCCGCGGTCCGGTACGCTTTCTCGAACGCGGCCGGGGAATGTCCCGGGCGCTGGAAACGCACCGAAACCAGCAGGTCGTCGCCCGCCGCGCAGGTGATGCGGTACACCACCTCCAGCAGGCGCCTCGGGAAATACCAGACGTTGAACACCTCCCAGCCATGGATGCCGCCACCCGGGAGCGCCGCGCCGAGATGGGCGCGCACCGCGCCGTCCGAGGCGAAATCGTGGCGCTGCCGGAAATCGAGGCACTCCTCCCGGGGGAGGGGGGCACTGCCGCGGTGCCCCCATTCCAGGTTCATCCCTCGCCCCCGTCGGCGCCCGCGCCGATCCAGCGCGCGGACACCGGTTCCCGGGCGGCGTCCCAGCGGCAGACGAGTTCGTAGATGGAGCCGTTGGCGGGCTTGTACTTGCTGCGGGCGAACAACTCCTCGAAGGGCACGCCGGAGAGCGCCCCCACCAGCATGCGGTTGCTCCAGAAATGGCCCACTACCGCGAGGCTGGCCCCCGCCGCCAGTTCGCTGGTCGCCTCGTCCGCGAACCGGCTCACCCGGTTGAATACGTCCTGCAGGCTCTCGCCCCCCGGCATGGGGGCCAGCATGTGCTCGCGGCGCAGCTTGAGGGGCTGGTCGGTCTTGAGCAATCCCTGGTAGCTGCCGTAGTCGATCTCCTTCAGCTCCGCGCGGACCTGGATGGTCAGCCCCCGGGCCGCCGCCAGCGGCCGCGCGGTGTCCACTGCCCTGGACAGCGGGCTGGAGTACAGGGCGTCGATGCGCTCGCCGGCCAGCAGTTCCGCCACCGTCCGGGCCTGGGCGACGCCGGTCTCGTCCAGAGGCAGGTCTTCCCAGCCCACGTAGCGCTGCTTGTTGCCGCCGGTCTGGCCGTGGCGGATGAGGAGCAGGCGACCGGCGCTCATCGGCCGAGAACCCTGTCGTACACGGCCGCCAGGCGGCGTCCCGACGCCTCCCAGGAGAAGTCCCGGGCCCGGAGCCGCCCGGCCGCGCCCATGGCGGCGCGCCGCCCCGCATCGGCCAGCAGCGGCGCCACCGCCCCCGCGATTGCCGCAGGGTCCGCCGGCGCCACCAGCACTCCCGCGCCGCCTTCGCCCAGCACTTCCGGGATGGCGCCCACAGCGCTTGCCACGATGGGCTTGCCGGCAGCCATGGCCTCCACCAGCATCAGGCCGAAACCCTCCCAGCGCGACGGCGCCACCAGCACATCCAGCGCCGCATACAGCGCCGGCATGTCGGTGACATGCCCGGTGAAGCGCACCGCGTCGCCCAGGCCGAGTTCCCCCGCCAGGCCCCGGGTCCGCGCCAGCAGACGCTCATCGTCCGCCGAGCCCACCACCAGGAACAGGGCGTCCGGAAAGCGCGGCGCCAGCAGCCGCGCCGCCCGCAGGAAGTCCTCCTGCCCCTTCTGCGGGCTGATGCGCCCGACGATGCCCACCACCGGGCGATCCGGGGGAAGGCCGAATCCGTCCCGCGCCCGCGCCGGGTCCTGCCCGGCGAAGCGCTCCGCATCCACGCCGTTGAGGATCACGTCCACCCGCTCCCGGGCGATGCCCAGGCGCTCCGCGACATGGTCGCGCACCGAGCCGGAGACCGCCAGCAGCGCGTCGCTGGAGCGCGCCAGCATGCGTTCCAGCGTCAGGCTGCCGTCCTTCTCCCACTTGTTGTCGTACTGGTTGTGATAGTGGGCGGCGATCCTGAGCCCGCCTTCGCGGCAGGGCAGGCCCGCGAGGCGCGCGTACAGGTTGGGCTTGTAGGAGTGCGTGTGCAGCAGGTCTATGCCCTCCGCCACCAGCCAGCCGCAGAGGTCGCTGGCCACCGCCAGCTTTTCGCCGGCGCTGCGGGGAAAGCACACCGGAACCCCCGCTTCCTCGAAACGCGCCAGCCGCTCGCCCCGGCCTTCCTCCTCGTCGTCGGAGCGCTTCATCACGTACACCCGGCAATCGTAACGCTCGGGCGGCAGCGCCCGAATCAGGTGCAGCGCCGCCTCGGGCACCCCTCCGAGGCCGATGGTGTTGAGCACGTGGGCGATGCGCGGCCTCCTCACTGCAGGCCCCCCCGCGCGGCGACGGGCAGCATCGAGACATGATCCTGCAGCCGACCGAAGCGCCGGGTGAAGGCGCGCGCCCGGTAGCGGTCCTTCTTCAATTCCAGCGCCAGGTAGTGGAGCTCGGCACAGGCCCGCTGCCAGGCAAGGCGGGCCTCATCCCGGGGTCCGGTTCCGAAGTAGCCCGTGAGGTAGGCGCCGGCCGCCCGCTCCACCGCGCGGCCGCCGAGTTCGCCGCTCGCGGCCAGCGCCTGCAGGCGTGGCACGTGGTATTCGAGGGACGCGGCCATCATCGCCACGTCCCGATACGGGTCCCCGGCGTGGCAGGCGTCGAAATCCAGCAACGACCAGGCGTCATCGTTCACCAGCACCTGTCCGGGATCCGGGTCGCCGTGGCAGAAGGCCGGGGCCGTGTCCTCGGGCGCCGTTGCCGCCAGCGCCGCGCCGATGCCCGTCATCCGCTCCCGCAGCGCCGGCAGCATCAACCCGACCAGGGCCGCGTGCTCCTGCGCCTGGGCGGCGTCCTGCGCGGGCGCGCGGCGCGCCAGCCCGTCGGCGGGTAGCGCGTGCAGCCGCCGGTGCAGCGCGCCCAGGCTTGCCAGCAGGCTCTCCGCGCTGTCCGGCTCCAGGAGATCCGCCAGGCTGCGCCCGGGAAGCGCTTCCTGAAGGTACAGGCAGAGCGACTCCTCGAGGCCAAGCGCCCGGGCCACCCGGAATCCCGGCCGCGCGCGAGTCACGCGCTCCTCGACCAGGCGCAGCAACTCCCAGGCGCTGCGGAAGCGCGAGGGACCCTTGAGTTTCGCCACAACGGTGCGCCCGGAGGGTTCCCGCATCCGCAGGGTGATGCGCCGAAGCGGGATGTAGCGCAGCACCTGCGCTTCGCCGCCCCGCGCCAGGAATTCCGCCAGGCCCGGCAGCCGCGGATCGTCGGGAAAATCCAGCCAGGTGAACTTGCCGTGGCGGGCCTTGTAGGACAGGGTGCCGGCGGTGAACCCCTTGCGGGAACGGCACTGCAACGACCAGTAGAGCGCGGCTACCCGCCACCCGCCGCCGGGCATGGGGCCGACCTTGAGGTCGGCAAGCACGCTGCGCGTCCCAGCTCCCGGGAAAGCCTCGTCGCCGAGGTGGCGGGCCAGTTCCGCCTCGAAACGGTCGATTTCGGGGCGCAGCGGATGGCTGGAGGCAAGGAAGGCGAACAGCCGGTCGTGCTTGACGCCCGGCTTCATCGGGCGCTGCACTCGGCACGGCGCAGCGCAGGCGCCTCGCCGGCGCGACCGGGTGCGACTCCGGATGGGGCGACCGGCGGACAGGGACTCACGGCTCCTTCTCGACCTGCCCGACGTCGCGCACCGCGCCCCGGGCCGCGGAAGTTGTCAGTGCGGCATAGGCGCGCAGCGCCGCCGACACCTTTCGCTGCCGGCTGACCGGCTTCCAGGCCGTGGCGCCCCGGGCCGCCATCGCCTGGCGCCGCCGCTCCAGTTCGGCGTCGCTCACCGCCAGATGGATGCTGCGCTTCGGGATGTCGATCTCGACGATGTCGCCCTCCTCGGCCAGTCCGATGACGCCGCCCTCCGCCGCCTCCGGCGAGACATGGCCGATGGACAGGCCCGAGGTGCCGCCGGAGAAGCGCCCGTCGGTGAGCAGGGCGCAGGCCTTGCCCAGCCCCTTGGATTTCAGGTACGAGGTGGGATAGAGCATCTCCTGCATGCCGGGGCCGCCCTTGGGGCCCTCGTAGCGGATGAGCACCACGTCGCCCGCCTTGACGCGATCCCCCAGGATCGCCTCCACCGCCGCGTCCTGGCTCTCGAAGATGCGGGCCGGGCCCCGGAAGCTGAGAATCGATGCGTCCACGCCGGCGGTCTTGACGATGCAGCCGTCGCGCGCGATGTTGCCGTAGAGCACCGCCAGACCGCCGTCCTGGCTGTAGGCGTGCTCCCGGTCGCGGATGCAGCCGCCGGCCCGGTCCAGGTCCAGGCTGGGGTAGCGCCGGTTCTGGCTGAAGGCCACCTGCGTCGGGATGCCGCCGGGCGCGGCGCGGTAGAACTCCTGCACCTTTGCGTCGGTGGTAGTGCGCACGTCCCAGTGCTCCAGCGCGCTGCCCAGGCTCTTGGCATGAACCACGGGTACGTCCAGGTTGAGCAGGCC
>DASTHR010000137.1:0-3776 GCA_035718105.1 Burkholderiales bacterium | reverse complement strand
GAGCGCTTCTTCATTTGACAAAACAGCGTGTTGACACTAAATTACGCCCCTCTTGCCCAGGTGGCGGAATTGGTAGACGCACTAGTTTCAGGTACTAGCGGGTAACTCCGTGGAGGTTCGAGTCCTCTCCTGGGCACCATAGGAAAAAAGGCGGTCAGGCGGCCGCCTTTTCCGTTTGCGGTCACTGGAACGGATGTCGCAGCACGATGGTCTCGTCCCGATCCGGACCGGTGGAGACCATGTCCACCGGCACACCGCAGATCTCCTCCATTCGCCGCAGGTAGGCCTGCGCCGCCTTCGGCAGCTGCTCGAAGCGCGTCACCCCCACGGTGTTCTCCTTCCACCCCGGCATGTCCTCGTAGATCGGCTCGCAGCTCGCGAGGCTTTCGGCGCCCACCGGCAGGATGTCCACGGTGCGCCCCTCCAGCCGGTAGCCTACCGCCATGCGGACGGTCTCGACGCCGTCCAGCACATCGAGCTTGGTCACGCACAGGCCGGAGACGCCGTTGATCTGGATCGAGCGCTTGAGGGCCGCGGCATCGAACCACCCGGTGCGGCGCGCGCGCCCGGTGGTGGCGCCGAACTCGTGGCCTCGCGTCGCGAGGTGCCTGCCCACCGCGTCGTCCAGTTCCGTCGGGAACGGTCCCGAGCCCACGCGGGTGGTGTAGGCCTTGGTGATGCCCAGCACGTAGTGCAGCTGGTGCGGGCCGATGCCCGCCCCCGCGGCCGCCGCCCCGGCGATGCAGTTGCTGGAGGTGACGAAGGGATAGGTGCCGTGGTCGATGTCGAGCAGCGTGCCCTGCGCGCCCTCGAACAGCAGGCTGCGCCCCGCCTTGGACTCCTCGTACAGCGCCCGCGGCACGTCCGCCACCATCGGCCGGATGCGCTCGGCCAGCGCCAGGGTCTCGTCCACGGTCTTCGCGAAATCCACCGTGGGCGCCTTGAAGTAATGCTTCAGCATGAAGTTGTGGTAGTCGAGGATCTCACCCAGCTTGGCGGCGAAGCGGTCGCGATGGAACAGGTCCTGCAGCCGCACCGCGCGCCGCGCCACCTTGTCCTCGTAGGCCGGGCCGATGCCGCGGCCGGTGGTGCCGATCTTGGCGGCGCCCTTGGCCGCCTCCCGCGCGTTGTCGAGCGCGCCGTGCACCGGCAGGATCAGGGGGCAGGCCTCGCTAATGCGCAGCCGGGCGCTGGCGTTCACTCCCGCCGCCTCCAGCATGCTGACCTCCTCGATCAGCGCGTG
The DNA here is from genome assembly GCA_035718105.1 of Burkholderiales bacterium. Classification (GTDB taxonomy): domain Bacteria; phylum Pseudomonadota; class Gammaproteobacteria; order Burkholderiales; family UBA6910; genus UBA6910. The sequence goes on along the minus strand of DASTHR010000137.1, from coordinate 2,533 downwards.
GGGCGAGAGCACCACGCCGTTGCCGATGTAGCAGGTGACGTTGTCGCGCATGATCCCGGAGGGCACCAGGTGCAGCACCGTCTTCCTGCCGCCGATCACAAGGGTATGACCGGCGTTGTGCCCGCCCTGGAAGCGCACCACCCCCTGGGCGTGGTCGGTGAGCCAGTCCACCACCTTGCCCTTGCCTTCGTCCCCCCACTGGGTGCCGATCACCACCACGTTCTTAGCCATGCCCGCCATCCATTGTTATCAGGAAATCTGCAACGCGGTCCGCGACTCAGACCGGCTCCACCCGCCACGCGCCGTCGCGCAGCGCAAGCACGCGGTCACAGCCCAGCTCCTCCCTCGTGTCCTCGTGGCCCGGCAGCTCCACGATGACCACCTCCCCCGCGGCCCGCAGTGCGGCGATTCGCGCGCTCAGGGCCGGGTCGTCGCACTGGGGCGCGAGGATGGCGCGGCTTGCCTCCGCCGCCGGGACCGCCGCCGCCAGGGCCCGCAGATCGGCGCTGAAGCCGGTTGCCGGGCGCGCCCGTCCGAAGGCCCTGCCCACCTCGTCGTAGCGCCCGCCCATGGCCAGGGCGTTGGACGAGCCCGGGGCGTAGGCCGCGAACACCACGCCGCTGTGATAGTGGTAGCCGCGCAACTCCGAAAGGTCGAACGCCAGCACCGGAACCGCGCCTGCGAGGCGCTCCGCGAGTTCCCCGAGCGCGTCCAGCGCCTGGGCGAGCCATGGATCCGCCGGCAGTCGCCGGCGCGCCTCCGTCAGCACCTCCGGCCCCCCGTACAGCTCCGGCAGCGCCAGCAACCCGTCCCGTGCCGCTCCGGGAAGCGGGGCGCTCAGGGCCTGCAGGGCCGGAACGTCCTTGGATTGCAGTGCCCGGAACAGCTCCTGCTCGGCCCCGGGGTCGACGCCGGCGAGCCGCGCGAGGGCGCGGAAAACCCCCACATGTCCCAGGTCGAGCTGCACCCGCTGGACACCCGCCGCGGCGAGGGATTCCAGCATCAGGCGCTGGATCTCCAGGTCGCTCTCGATGCCGGCGTGGCCATAGATCTCCGCGCCGGCCTGCAGCGGCTCCCGGGTGCCTGACATCCCCGAGGGCAGGGTGTGCACCACGGTCCCGCAATAGCACAGCCGGGTGACGCCGCGCCGGTTCAGGAGGTGGGCATCGATGCGCGCGGCCTGGGGGGTGATGTCCGCCCGCAGCCCCATGAGGCGCCCGGAGAGCTGGTCCACCAGCTTGAACATGCGCAGATCCAGATCCCGGCCGGTGCCCGAGAGCAGCGACTCCAGGTACTCGATCAGGGGCGGGACCACCATCTGGTAGCCCCAGGCCGCCATCAGGTCAAGGATGCGCCGGCGCATCGCCTCGATGCGGCGCGCCTCGGCCGGGAGGATGTCCTCGATGTACTCGGGGAGGAGCCAGTTGTCCATTTGTCGGTGAGGGGTGAGGAGTGAGGGGTGAGGAGAAACAGCCCGCCCGGAACCGGTTACGCCCTGCTCCTCGCTCCCAACTCCTAACACCTCACGATTTTACAAGATAGAGCAGCAGCAGGCCCGCCACCATCGAGGTCAGGCCGACGAAGCGGATCTGCCCGTCCGACATCTCTATGATGCGGCGGAAGGCCTCGCGCCACAGGCCCGGGGCAAGGAAGGGCAGCAGACCCTCCAGGACCAGCATCAGGGCAAGGGCGGTGACCAGGGTGCCGCCCATGGCCTTACTTGGCGGGCTTGCCCTGGTTCGGGTTCCTGAAGTAGCGCATGAAGTCCGAGCCCGAATCGATCACCATCACGTCGGACTTGTTCCTGAAGCTCTGGCGGTAGGCTTCCATGCTGCGCCAGAAGGCGTAGAACTCCGGGTTCTCGCCGAACGCCTGGCCATAGATCCCCGCCGCCTTGGCATCCCCCGCGCCCTTGATGCGCTGCGCGTCGCGGTAGGCCTCGGCGACGATGACCTCCCGCTGGCGGTCGGCGTCGGCCCGGATCTTCTCCGCCTCCGCGCCGCCGGTGGAGCGCAGCTCGTTGGCGACCCGCTTGCGCTCCGCCTCCATGCGCCGGTACACGGATTCGCTCACTTCCTGGGGCAGTTCGACACGCAGCAGCCGCACGTCCAGCACCGCGACCCCGATCTTGCGCGCATCCTCGTTGGCCTTTTCCCGCATCAGGGCCATGATCTTGTCGCGCTCGCCAGAGATGGCGTCGTGGACCGTGCGGTTGCCGAACTCGTCCCGCAGCCCGGCGTTGATGGTCTGCAGCAGCCGGTTCTGGGCCCGCAGTTCGTCGCCGCCCACGCTGATGTAGTACTGCTTCACGTCCGTGATGCGCCACTTCACGAAGTAGTCCACCAGGACGTTCATCTTCTCCGAGGTGAGGAAGCGCTCGGGCTCCGATGGCTCCGAGGTGAGGATGCGCCGGTCGAAGCTGCGCACGTTCTGCACCAGCGGCACCTTGGCGTTGATGCCGGGCTCCGCGATGATGCGCACCGCCTCCCCCAGCTGGAACACGATGGCCGCCTGACGCTGATCCACGGTGAAC
>DASTHR010000136.1:0-5094 GCA_035718105.1 Burkholderiales bacterium | reverse complement strand
CTGGAGTGCGAGGTGCGGATCATCGGAGAGGCGGCACGGGATGAGGGTGAGCGGTGAGCGCTGATTTCGGAAAGGTGGCGGTGATGCTCGGCGGGCGCTCCGCCGAGCGGGAAATCTCCCTCAAGAGCGGAACCGCGGTGCTGGCCGGGCTGCGGGCACGCGGCGTGGATGCCCATGCCTTCGATCCCCGTGACCGGGCGCTGGAGGAACTGCGGTCGGAAAGATTCAGCCGCGTGTTCATCGCCCTCCACGGCCGCTACGGGGAGGACGGCACGGTTCAGGGCGCACTGGAGCTGATGGGCATTCCCTACACCGGAAGCGGCGTTCTGGGCAGCGCCCTGGCCATGGACAAGCTGCGCAGCAAGATGCTGTGGCAGGCGGCGGGCATCGGCTGCGCCCCCCATGTGTGCGCCGAGGCAGGATCGCCCCCGGATTTCGCGGCGGTGATCGCCGCACTCGGGCTGCCGCTGATGGTGAAGCCCGCGAATGAGGGCTCCAGCATCGGCATGAGCAAGGTGGTGCGAGCGGAAGAGCTCGCTCCGGCCTTTGCCCTGGCGGCGAGGTACGACCGGGTGATCCTGATCGAGCAGTTCATCGAAGGGGTGGAGCTCACCGCCGGGATCCTGGGCGACGAGACCTTGCCGCTGATCCGCCTGGAGACACCGAGGGTGTTCTACGACTACCAGGCGAAGTACTTCGCGGACGACACCCGCTACCTCTGCCCCTGCGGCCTGGCGCCGGAATTGGAGCGGGCGATACAGGCCCGGGCGCTGGAGGCCTTCCGGCTGCTGGGATGCGGTGGCTGGGGCCGGGTGGATCTTATCCTGGGCAATGACGGCGTGCCCCGCTTCCTGGAGGTGAACACCGCGCCGGGCATGACCGACCACAGCCTGGTTCCGATGGCGGCGCGGGCGCGGGGCATGAGTTTCGAGGACCTGGTGGTGCGCATTCTGGAGCTGGCTCATGTGGGACAGGCCTGATCTGCTGCGCGCCATCGCCAACCTGCTGCTGTTGGCGGCCGGGGCGCTGCTTGCCTTCGCGGCGCTCACCGCCGCGAGCCGGCTTCCGGCCTTCAACCTGCGCGAGGTGCGGGTCGAGGGCGACGTCGCGCACCTGACAAGGGAACAGGTGGAACTCATCGTCAAGCGTGAAGTGCGGGGCACGGTGTTCAGCGCGGACCTGGAGGCGGTGCGCAGCGCCTTCGGGAAACTGCCCTGGGTGCGCGCCGTGGAGGTGCGCCGCCAGTGGCCCCCCGGGTTGCGCGTCGTCCTGGAGGAGCACGTGGCCCTGGCGCGCTGGGGAGGCGTGGGGCTGGTGAACACCCACGGCGAGCTGTTCGAGGCCGCCACCGACGCGTCGCTGCCCGAATTCGCGGGACCGGCCGGCAGCGCGCCGGAGATCGTCGCCCGCTACGCGGCATTCACCCGGCTGATCGCGCCCCTCGGCCAGAGCGTGGCTCAGGTGACCGTGTCGCCGCGGCGCGCCTGGCAGATCCGTCTCGACGGCGGGCTCGCCATCGCGCTGGGGCGGGAGCGGATGGAGCAGCGGCTGGAGCGGTTCGTCGCGGTCTACGAGCGCAGCGTGGGCGCGCTGCCGCGCCGGCCGGCGCACGTCGACCTGCGTTATTCCAACGGCTTCGCCGTGCGCATGGCGCCGGCGGCGGAGGGCGGCCAGGGCAAGGGCGCCGGCAGAGAGAAGGCATGAACAAGCAGAAGGAAAACAAGAGCCTGATCGTGGGGCTGGACATCGGCACCTCGAAGATCGCCGCCGTGGTGGGCGAGGTTAGGCCGGACGAGACCCTGGAGATCATCGCCCTCGGGCAGGCGCCCTCGCGCGGCCTCAAGAAGGGGGTGGTGGTGAACATCGAGTCCACCGTGAATTCCATCCAGCGCGCGCTGGAGGACGCCGAGCTCATGGGGGACTGCAAGATCCGCGACGTCTACACCGGCATTGCCGGAAGCCACATCCGCAGCTTCAACTCGCACGGCATGGTGGCGATCAAGGACAAGGAAGTGTCGCAGATGGACGTGGAGCGGGTGATCGAGACCGCCCGCGCCATCCCCATCCCCAACGACCAGCAGATCCTGCACATCCTCAACCAGGAGTTCATCGTGGATGGCCAGGGCGACGTGCGCGAGCCCCTGGGGATGAGCGGCGTGCGGCTGGAGGTGAACGTGCACATCGTGACCGGGGCCGTCTCCGCCGCGCAGAACATCATGAAGTGTGTGCGCCGCTGCGGACTGGAGGTGCGCGACCTGGTGCTCCAGCCCCTGGCTTCGGCCATGACGGTGCTTTCGGAGGACGAGCGGGACCTGGGAGTTTGTCTCGTGGATATCGGCGGTGGCACCACCGATATCGCGGTGTTCACCGGCGGCGCGATCCGCCATACCGCAGTGATTCCCATCGCCGGCGACCAGGTCACCAACGACATCGCCATGGCGCTGCGCACCCCGACCAAGGACGCCGAGGACATCAAGATCCGCTACGGCTGCGCGCTGCGCCAGCTGGCGGATCCCCAGGAAATGGTGGAGGTGCCCGGGGTCGGCGAGCGGGGGGCGCGCCAGCTCTCGCGCCAGACCCTGGCCGAAGTCATCGAGCCGCGGATCGAGGAGCTCTACTCCCTGGTGCAGGCGGAGCTGCGCCGCAGCGGGTTCGAGGATCTGCTCTCCTCGGGCATCGTGGTGACCGGCGGCAGCGCCTCCATGCAGGGCATGGTGGAGCTGGGCGAGGAGGTGTTCCACATGCCGGTGCGCCTCGGCGTGCCGCAGTACTTCGGCGGACTGGCGGAGGTGGTGCGCTCGCCGCGCTTTTCCACGGCCGTGGGCCTGCTGCAGCTCGGGCTGCAGCAGCACCGCCGGCACCAGCTCGCCCGCATGCAGACCGGCTCCTTCCGCCAGATCCTGGAGAAGATGCGGAGCTGGTTCCAGGGAAATTTCTGATGACGGCGGCGCTGCAGCGACGGTTCAAGGCGGATTCGGGGTGACCCGGACCCGAACGGAGAAAGGCTCTTGCAGTTCAGGTATTCGGACCATACGACAAGGAGGTAACAATGTTTGAAATCGTGGATAACCAGGCGCAGGAAGCGGTGATCAAGGTGGTGGGCGTGGGCGGCTGCGGCGGCAACGCCGTGGACCACATGCTCGGCAAGGGCGTGCAGGGCGTGGAGTTCATCGTCGCCAACACCGACATGCAGGCGCTCAAGCGCAACAAGGCGCGCACCCAGGTCCAGCTCGGCGCGGCCATCACCAAGGGGCTGGGCGCGGGTGCCAACCCGGACGTCGGGCGCGAGTCCGCGCTGGAGGACCGGGAGCGCATCGTGGAGCTGATCCAGGGCGCGGACATGCTGTTCCTCACCGCCGGCATGGGGGGCGGTACCGGCACCGGGGCGGCGCCGGTGGTGGCCGGGATCGCCAAGGAGATGGGCATACTCACGGTGGCGGTGGTGACGCGACCGTTCGGCTTCGAGGGCAAGCGCCAGCAGATCGCCCAGCAGGGCATCGAGGCGCTTTCGCAGCACGTGGATTCCCTGATCGTGGTGCCCAACGAGAAATTGCTGCAGGTGCTGGGACCGAAGGTGAAGGTGCAGGAGGCATTCCGCGCGGCCAATGACGTGCTCCACGGCGCGGTGGCGGGGATTGCCGAGATCATCAGCTGCCCCGGCATGATCAACGTTGACTTCGCCGACGTGCGCACCGTGATGTCGGAGATGGGCATGGCCATGATGGGGTCAGCCCGGGCCAGCGGCGCCGACCGCGCCCGGCTCGCCGCGGAGCAGGCGGTGAACTGCCCGCTGCTGGAGGACATCAACATTTCCGACGCGCGCGGCGTGCTGGTGAACATCTCCGCCAGCGAGGCGAGCTTCGAGTTGCAGGAAATGTACGACGTCATGGACACCATCAAGACCTTCGCCGCCGAAAGCGCCACCGTGATCGTGGGCACGGTCTACGACGACTCCCTGTCCGACGACCTGCGGGTGACCATAGTCGCTACCGGCCTTGGCAACCCGGTGTCGCGGTCGAAACCACAGCCCCAGGTCCAGCTGGTGAAGACCGGCACCGACAACTCTCCCGTGGATATCGTGGATTACAACAAGCTGGAAATGCCCACGGTGATCCGCAAGACCCGGCGCGACGCCACCGTGGAGGCGATGAAGCAGTCCGGAATGGACATGCTCGACATCCCGGCCTTCCTGCGCAAGCAGGCGGACTGAATATGGTAGACTATACGGCTAATTTTTCAGGGGAATTTGCGAAGCATGATCAGGCAGCGAACGCTTAAGAACGCGATCCGCGCCACTGGAGTGGGGTTGCACACCGGCCGCAAGGTCACCCTCGGACTGAGGCCGGCCGCTCCCAACACCGGAATCGTGTTCCGGCGGGTGGACCTGCCGCAGCCGGTCGAGATCAAGGTCGGACCGCAGTCGATCGGCGACACCCGGCTCTCCTCCTGCCTGGAACTGGGCGGTGCCAAGGTGTCCACCATCGAGCACCTGATGTCGGCCTTTGCCGGGCTGGGCATAGACAACGCCTACGCCGACCTGGACGGTCCCGAGGTGCCGATCATGGACGGCAGCGCCGGGCCCTTTGTGTTCCTGCTGCAATCGGCGGGCATCGAGGAACAGGCGGCGGCCAAGAAATTCGTCCGCATCCGCCACCCGGTGGAAGTGGTCCAGGGCGACAAGTGGGCACGTTTCGAGCCCCATGACGGATTCCGGCTGAGCTTCAGCATCGAATTCAGTCACCCGGTGTTCGCGAGGTCGAACCGCGCGGTTACGGTGGATTTCGCGACCACTTCGTTCGTGAAGGAGATTGCGCGTGCCCGCACCTTCGGTTTCATGCAGGACGTGGAAACCATGCGCGCGGCCGGGCTTGCCCTCGGGGGCAGCCTGGACAACGCCATTGTCATGGACGAGTTCCGGGTCCTGAACCAGGACGGCCTCCGTTACGAGGACGAGTTCGTCAAGCACAAGGTGCTGGACGCGGTCGGGGACCTCTATCAGCTCGGATACCCCATCATCGGCTCGTTCGTCGCCCACAAGTCGGGCCATGCCCTGAACAACGCCCTGCTGCGGGCGCTGCTTGCAGACGCCGGCGC
>DASTHR010000135.1:0-10947 GCA_035718105.1 Burkholderiales bacterium | reverse complement strand
GCGAGCTTGAGATCGGACTGCAATGTCATCAGCGAGAGCCGGATCTCCTCGTCCGGGACCATATCGTTGAGGCCGTCTGAGCACAACAAATATACATCGTCCCGTTTCACCTCGTAACTGTGAATCTCGGGCTCCACCTTTGAATCGATGCCGAGGGCGCGGGTGACCAGGTTCTTGTGCTCGGACACGCGGGCCTCCTCCCTGGTGATCATTCCGCTGTCCAGTTGCTCCTGCAGCAGCGAGTGATCCCGGGTGATCTGCTCCAGCATGTCGTCCCGCAACCGGTACAGGCGGGAGTCCCCGATATGGGCCACGATCACCCGGTTGTCGCAGAACAGCGTCACCACCAGGGTGGTGCCCATGCCCGCGTACTGGGGCTGGCTCTGCGCCGCCTGGTACACCGAGGTGTTGGCGCGCAGGACATACTCCCGCAGGATGGACACGCCGGCCATCTCCCCGGTTTTCGGGTGCGGCTCGCTCGGGTCGGTCTTCTCGAGCAGCTGCCGGAGTTCGGCCTGCAGCAGCGATACCGCGATGCCGCTCGCCACCTCGCCGGCGTTGTAGCCGCCCATGCCGTCGGCCAGGATCGCGAGCCCCAGCTCGGGCGCCACGCCCAGGCTGTCCTCATTGTGGGCCCGCACCATCCCGGGATGGGTATGGGACGCAAATTCCAGGGCTTCGGCAAGCCTCATCGGGCCGTCCCCGCAAGCGTCGCAGCGCATTCCCGCAGCGCCCGCCCCATCTCCTCGCCATCGCGGTAGCGCTGCTCCGGGATTTTCATCATCGCCTGGTAGATAACCCGCACGACGCCGGCCGGCAGGTCCGGCCGCAACCGCAGGATACTGGCCGGAGGATCGTTGCGGATCCGGTACACAAGCTCCGCCATGGAGCCCCCCTCGAACGGCAACCTGCCGCACGCCAGGTGGTACAGGGTGACCCCCAGGGAGTACAGGTCGGAACGGCCGTCGATCGGTCCGGCGGCAAGCTGCTCCGGAGACATGTAGGAGGGCGTTCCCAGGATCACGCCGCTGCGATTCGTGCCTGGGTCCGCCACCTGCGCAATGCCGAAATCCGTGACTTTCACCGAGTCCGACGCGGGATCCCAAAGAATGTTGCCGGGCTTGATGTCCCGGTGCACCACGTTCAGCCGGTGGGCGTAGGCGAGGGCCTCCGCCACCCGGGCCCCGATCGAGAGCAGTAGCGGAAGCGGAAGCAGATTGTCCGGCCTGGTGCGGTGTGCCAGATCGCGGCCCTTCAGCAGTTCCATGGCGATATAGGCCCGGCCCCGGTCCTGGCCCGCTTCAAGAACCGTGACGATGTCGGGATGTTTGAGCCGACCCGCCGCCTCGCCCCCCAGCAGGAAGCGCTCCCTCGCCTCGACCAATGCGTCGGGTGCGCATCCACCGGAAGGGGCCATGATCTTGACCGCCACCATGGCCCCGGTTTCCAGATCTCTTGCGAGGTGAACGACGCCCATGGAGCCCCGGCCCAGTTCCTCGTGCAACTGGTAGCGGCCTTGTATAACCCCGGCCGTGCCCGCGTCGCCACTGCTTGCAGCCACCCCGAAACGCTCCTCTGCCTGCCCGCCGGGACCGCTTACCCGGCCATGACCCGAGGGTTCCCGGACCGCATTCAACGGCACCCGCACTGGATCAGGACACGCCACCCGACCGCTCATGACCGTCCGGGATGCGGATGACCGGTCGAGCGCGCGGCGGGGCGGGAAGCCTTGCCGAGATCCGGCGAATATCGCATCGTCCGATGCAACTACGGTCGCCCCGTGATAAGCAGGCGCGGGGGCACGCGCACGGCCAGAAGGCAGCGCTTCACCTCGCCGGCCCGGAATGCAGGCAATACCACGCCAGGCGACCCATCCGATTTTGGGAAATCGAGCGTTTCCATTGCGGCTCGCGGGTTCTTTTCTTCCTCGTAATTTCCCTGAGCATTTTACGTTATTCGCTTCTACCGTCTAGGTTTTTTGTTACAGCGGCCCGTTCCTGCCGCATCACCCGGAGTCGCCGTCAGGCCGGGAACACGGGGCCAGGAAAGAGTTGCGGCACAATGGCAGGGCAGCGGGCAGGGGCAAAGGCCGCGTTTAGCCGCCCAGCCAACTGGTTATTGTGCTGATCCGCATGACAATTTTGACCGTTCCCCGCGCCCTGAAGCGCCGCCGGGGGGCGACCCGACGAGGACCTAGAGTGGAAAAACCCGAAGCCAAAGCGCCCTCGCCCTCGTGGCACTGCGAGTCCGCGGAAAGCGTCCTGGAGCAACTCGGCAGCAACACCGCCACCGGCCTCGGCGCCGCGGAAGCGGAAGCGCGTCTTCGGCGCCATGGCCCGAACGCCATTCGCGAAGCCGCGCGGCGCAGCGCCTGGCGCATGTTCCTGGACCAGTTCACGGACTTCATGATCATCGTGCTGATGGCGGCGGCGGTGGTGTCGGGGTTGATCGGCGAGCCCGGGGACACCATCGCCATCGTCGCCATCGTGGTGCTCAACGCCGTGATCGGCTTCGTCCAGGAATACCGCGCCGAAAAGGCGATTGCCGCCCTGAAAAAGCTCGCTGCGGCCACCGCCCGGGTGCTGCGCGACGGCCACGTCCGGGAGATCCCGGCGGGAGACCTGGTGCCTGGGGACATAGTGCTGCTGGAAGCCGGCGCCCTGGTGCCGGCGGACCTGCGCATGGTCCAGTGCGCCGCGCTCAAGATCGAGGAAGCCGCGCTCACGGGCGAATCGGTGCCCGCGGAAAAGCACGACCGGGCGCTTCCCGACGCGGCGCTGCCGGTCGCCGACCGTCGCAACATGGCCTACAAGGGCACCGCCGTGGCCTATGGCCGGGGAACCGGGGTGGTGGTGGCAACCGGCATGGGCACCGAACTTGGCCGGATCGCTGGCCTGCTGACCCACGAGGAGGAAGTCAGGACACCGCTGCAGAAGCGTCTCACGGCGTTCACCACGCGGCTGGCATGGGCGGTTCTCGCCATCTGCGCCATTGTCTTCGTCGCGGGCCTGCTGCGGGGCGAACCCCTCGTCCTCATGTTCCTGACCTCGGTGAGCCTGGCGGTGGCCGCCATCCCGGAGGCGCTTCCCGCCGTCGTCACCATCTCCCTGGCCCTCGGCGCCCAGCGAATGGTGCAGCAGAACGCGCTGATCCGGCGCCTTCCGGCCGTGGAAACCCTGGGCTCCGTCACCTACATCTGCTCGGACAAGACCGGCACGCTAACCGAGAACCGGATGCGCGTGGAGCGACTGCGGGCGAACGGCGAGGACTATCCGGGAGCGAGCGCCCCGGAACCCTGGCCTACCCTGCTTCGCGCCATGGCGCAGTGCAATGACGCCAAGTCCGATGACCGCGGGAACATCCTGGGGGATCCCACGGAAGTGGCCCTGCTGCGCGCGGCGGCCGAGCGCGGTTATGAGAAGGGAGCCCTGGAAGCGTCCCATCCGCGAGTGAAGGAGTTGCCCTTCGACTCGGAGCGGATGCGGATGGCCACGCTGCACCCCGCTGCCGAAGGCGTGATCGCCTTCGTCAAGGGCGCTCCGGAGGCGGTGCTGCAACGGACGCCCTGGCGCCTCACCAGCGGCGGATTGTCGCCGTTGGACGCGGCAGAAGTGCTGGCCGAGGCGGATGCACTGGCGGCAGAGGGGCTCCGGGTGCTGGCGTTTGCCTGCCGGAACTTCGATGCCGTTCCGGGGAGGATCGAGGACGCGGAGGAAGAACTTTGCTTCCTGGGCCTTGCGGGCCTGCTCGATCCCCCAAGGCCCGAGGCCGGCCAGGCGGTAGCGGAATGCCGCTCGGCGGGCATCGTCCCGGTGATGATCACCGGCGATCACCCGGCCACCGCCAACGCCATCGCCGGGCGTCTGGGAATCCTGGACCGGAGCGGGGAAATCGTGACCGGGCGAGAGCTTTCGGCAATGTCCGAGGACGAGCTCGCCCGGCGGGTGCGCAACATCCGGGTGTACGCCCGGGTGGATCCGGAGCAGAAGATCCGCATCGTCAAGGCGCTCCAGTCCCGGAAGGAGTTCGTGGCCATGACCGGGGATGGCGTCAACGACGCCCCGGCCCTGAAACGCGCGGAGATCGGCATCGCCATGGGTCGCGTCGGCACCGACGTCGCGCGGGAAGCCTCCTCCATGGTCCTGCTGGACGACAACTTCGCCACCATCGTGCACGCGGTGCGCGAGGGGCGGCGCATCTTCGACAACATCCGCAAGTTCATCAAGTACACGATGACCAGCAATTCCGGAGAGATCTGGACCATCTTTCTCGCCCCGTTCCTCGGCCTCCCGATCCCGCTGCTGCCGATTCACATCCTGTGGATCAACCTGGTCACCGACGGACTGCCCGGCCTCGCCCTGGGCGTGGAACCGGCCGAGCGCAAGGTGATGCAGCGTGCGCCGCGCGCCCCCGACGAGAACATCTTCGCCCACGGCATGTGGCAGCACATCCTCTGGGTCGGGCTGCTGATGGGGGCGGTTTCCCTGTTCACGCAGGCATGGGCCTATGAGTCCGGTTCGCCGTACTGGCAGACCATGACGTTCACGGTGCTGTGCCTCTCCCAGCTCGGCCATGCCATGGCCGTGCGCTCGGAAAGCGCGTCGCTGTTCTCCCTCGGCATCAGCTCCAACCTTCCCCTGGCGGGCGCCGTGGCCCTGACCCTGGGGCTGCAGCTCGCGGTGATCTATCTCCCCGCCGCCAACGCAATCTTCAAGACCCAGCCACTGCCCCTGGCGGAACTGCTGATCTGCTTCGGGCTGTCCACGGTGGTGTTCTGGGCGGTGGAGGCCGAGAAGTGGCTGGTGCGCCGGGGGTGGATTTATCGAGAGCCCGCCGGCAGGGGCTAGGACCAGGCGGCCCGGGCCAGATCGCTTCGCGGAAGTTCGTCAGTCGAGGCCCGTGATGCGCCCGTCCGGCGCCAGCGCGATCGCCTCCGCGCGAGGGCGCGCCGGCAGTCCCGGCATGGTGGGTATGTCCCCTGCCAGCGCCACCACGAAGCCGGCGCCGGCGCTGAGCCTCACATCGCGGATCCGGATCATGTGGCCCTCCGGCGCGCCGCGAACCGAGGGATCCGTGGTGAACGAGTACTGAGTCTTGGCCACGCATACCGGCAGCGCGCCGCAACCCTCCGCCTCCAGCCGCGCGATTTCCTCCCGCGCCCGAGCTTCCAGTGTGATTCCCGCGGCCCCGTATACCCGTCGCGAGATGGTTTCGAGCTGGTGCGCAAGTGCCGCGTCCGCGGGGTAGACGCCCCGTGCCGCCGCGCCCCGGGGAACCGCCTCCACCCAGCGGGCGAGGTCCTCCGCGCCCGCGCCGCCCCGGGCCCAGTGCTCCGAGACCAGTCCCTCCACCCCACTCCCCGCCAGCAACCGGCGGGCAAGGTCAAGCTCCCGGTCCGCGTCTTCGGCAAAGCGGTTGAGGCACACCACGCAGGGCAGCCCCAGCAGGTCGCGCACGATGCCGACATGGCGCAGCAGGTTGCCCATGCCGCGCTCCAGGGCGGCGCAATCCGCTGCGCCGAGGTTCTCCGCGCCGCCGTGGTGCTTGAGCGCAGAGAGCGTCGCCACCACCACGGCGGCGTCGGGGCGCAGGCCCGACTGCCGGCACTTGATGTCCACGAATTTTTCCGCGCCCAGGTCCGCGCCGAATCCCGCCTCCGTCACCACATATTCGGCGAGCCGGAGCGCCGCCCGGGTGGCCACCACCGAACTGCAGCCATGGGCGATGTTGGCGAACGGCCCGGCATGCACCAGCGCGGGAGTGTGCTCGAGGGTCTGCACCAGGTTGGGCTGCAGGGCGTCGCGCAGCAGCGCCGCCATGGCGCCGGCGGCCTTCAGGTCTGTCGCGCGCACGGGTTTTCCCGAGCGAGTGCGCCCGACGACGATGGCGCCGACGCGGCGCGTGAGGTCCTCCCAGGACTGCGCCAGGGCCAGGATCGCCATCACTTCCGATGCGGCGGCGATGTCGAAGCCGCTCAGCCGCTGCGGCTGACCCGGCCCGGCCTCGGCACCGGTGAGCACGCTGCGCAGGGCGCGGTCATTGAGGTCCAGGACCCGCCGCCAGGACACCGACTCCAGCCCCAGCGCGTTGCCTCGGTACAGGTGGTTGTCCAGCATGGCCGCCAGCAGGTTGTGGGCGGTGGCCACGGCATGGAAGTCACCGGTGAAGTGCAGGTTGATGTCCTCGCGCGGCAGGAGTTGGGCACGACCGCTGCCACTGGCGCCGCCCTTCATCCCGAACACCGGCCCCATGGAGGGCTCCCGCAGGCAGACCATCGCGCGCCTGCCACGGCGGCTGAGGGCATCGGCGAGGCCGATGGCGGTGCCGGTCTTGCCTTCGCCTCTGGAAGTCGGGGTCATGGCCGTGACCAGCACCAGACGGGCGCCGGGGTTCTCCGGCAGCAACTCCAGCCAGGGCAGCGCGAGCTTTGCCTTGTCGACCCCCTGGGGAATCACCGCGCCGGCCGGCGCGCCGAGACGGTCCCGCGCCAGTTCGGCGACGGGAACCGGGCGCACCGCGCGGGCGATTTCGGAATCGGAAGGCATGGCGTGGCGGGAGGTCCGCGCAAGGATAGCACCGGTCGGAGGGCCCGAAGACGCCTCCGACCCCCCGCCACGACGTCGCTTTCCCGCCGTGATGCCGAGCGTCGGGTACCCGTCCACAGCCTCCCCGCCGGCGCGCCGGCAGAGCGGCCTGCAACACCGATATTCAGGCCCGGTAACTTGCCCGGACGGGAGCGCTCCACCCCTGGCAGGTGACGTCGTAGACCGCGCGCCGCTCCGGATCCATCAGCACCGTGAAGGCATCGCGGGCCAGCCGCAGTTCCTCCCGCGCGTGCCGGGCTTCCTCACCCGAGGAGCACGCCGCGCGGACAATGACCCTGCGGTAGGCCTGCCGGATCAGTTCCGGTGGGGCGGTGGGCGGCACGCCGAGTACCTGATAGTGGGTCTTGATCATCTGCAACATGGCTTCCCTCCAGCCGACTCGTTTCCCGTGGCTTGCCGGCCGGGGCTGCGAACCTGTGCAGGCACCCGCCCGGAGCGGTTTCGGGACAAGCTTGTGCAGATTGTGTGCCAGCGTCCGCAAACTCCGGATGCAAAAGATCTTGCTGATTTTCAACCAGTTGAGTGCACACCCCCGATGCCGCGGGGAGACATCAATCGTCAAAAAATCAACACTTCTGTGGATTTCCTCACAACTCGGACTCCCCGAATTCGGGATGGGCGTATCGCGGGGCAAAAAAAAGGCGATGCCATGCGGCATCGCCCTCTTTCCGTGGCAGGAAACGCTTCAGCGGTCCTGCATCGTCGGTACTTGGCCCGGAATCGCCGCGCTCTCAGCCGTCGGTTGCGCCGAGGCCACGCTCGCGTAAACCGAGAACAGCAGCACAAATACCAGCGCCAGCGTGAGCCCCAGGCCGGGGCCGTCCTGTTTGCTGTGTCCCATGATCGCCTCCCTCCGCAAATGCCCGTTATTCAGGGTCGGGGTCGACATCATGGCGCGGCCGAAATTCTTTTGTTAACCCGCGCTTTACGCGCGTGGAATGACAATACGCTATGAAGCATAGGCCATAAATCGCCGCGGCTCAACCGCACAACGCGTGAACTAGGCCGTTTCAACCAGCGCCCGGTACGCGTGCCAGGTCCCGTGGGCGACCACCGGCAGGGTGATCACCAGCCCGATGAAAAAGGTCGCGATTCCCACCGCCACGAGCGTCACGATCAGCCCGGCCCACAGCAGCATCGCCACGGGATTCGCCGCCACGACCTTCATGCTGGTCATCATCGCCGTCACCACGTCCGAGTTCCGGTCAATCAGCATCGGCACCGTGACCGCCGCAAGGGCAAACGCCAACGCGGCAAACACGGCCCCAACGCCGATGTAGGCCGCCAGGAAACCGAGGTGCTCGCCCGAGAACACCACCGCATCCAGCAGGGACTGGGCATCCGGCAGGCTGCCGCCGAAGAAAAGCCCGAACAGGATGGCGGACATCCGCTCCCAGGCGATGATCATGAGCGCCAGGACCAGGCCGAACATCCCGATGGACTCGGGATTGCGGGTCCATGCCCGCCAGGCGTCACGGTAGCCGGGCTCCTCGCCCAGCGACATCCGCCGGCTCGTTTCGTAAAAGCCCATGGCCAGAATCGGCGCCACCAGAAAAAAGCCCGAGGCCAAGGCGGTCACCAGATGCGGGCGATCCCAGGCGAGCGCGGTCGCGACGAAGCCAAAAACCGCGAACCCCACGCCGTAGGCGAGGCTCATCGGCGCCGCCCGCCGCAGGTCGCTTGCGCCGGCCGCGAGCCAGCGCAAGGGGGCAAAGTAGGAAACATTGCGCACGCGGGGCGTGTCCACCGCGCGTGTCCACGGGTGAAACAGTTGGTCCATGAGAACCTCCTTCGCGTCGTGTGAAACCGGTGGTTAGACCAGCCGGCCCGAAAATGAATCCCGCTCCCAGGCGGTGGCGCGGCGCAACACCAACCTGCCGCGGGTTAAACTCTGCCTCGCCATGCATCAGGAAACCCCGGCTTCCGGCTCGTCTCTCGCCCGCTTTGCCTGGCTTTCCATCGCCGCGGCGCTGGCCACCATCGCCCTCAAGGCGGCGGCGTACTTCCTCACCGGCTCGGTGGGGCTGCTGTCCGACGCCCTGGAGTCCTTCGTCAATCTCGCCGGCGCGCTGATGGCCCTGGCCATGCTCTCCATCGCGGAACGGCCCGCGGATGAGGACCACGCCTTCGGCCACGGCAAGGCGGAGTACTTCTCCAGCGGCGTAGAGGGAACGCTGATCCTGATCGCGGCCGCCAGCATCGCGGTCGCTGCCGTGGACCGCCTGATCGAGCCCCGGGCACTGGAGCAGGTGGGGCTGGGCCTCGCCATCTCGGTGCTGGCATCGCTGATCAACTTCGGGGTGGCCCTGGTGCTCATGCGGGCGGCGACGCGCCACCACTCCATCACCCTGAAGGCCAACGCCCACCACCTGCTCACCGACGTCTGGACCTCCGCCGGCGTTCTGGTGGGCGTGGGCGCGGTGGCCCTCACCGGATGGCAGCGCCTGGATCCCCTGGTGGCCTTGGCGGTGGCGGCCAACATCGTGTGGGCCGGCAGCCGCATCGTGCGCGACTCGGTGCACGGCCTGATGGATGCCGCATTGCCCCCCGACGAGCGCGAAACGGTCGCCAAGGTGCTGGAGCGGCACGTCCATGAGGGCATCCAGTTCCACGCCGTGCGCACCCGCCGCGCGGGCGCCCGGCGCTTCGTCTCCTTCCACGTCCTGGTGCCGGGGGATTGGACCGTCCAGCGCGGCCACGACCTGCTGGAGGCCATCGAGGCCGAGGTGCGTGACGCGCTTCCCAACTCCACGGTCTTCACCCACCTGGAGCCCGTCGAGGACCCTTCCTCCTGGGAGGACGTCCCCCTGGACCGCTCCACGACGCCCAACGGCGGGCCGCCCTGACCGGCCCCCGGCACCCCGGCTCGCGTGCCCGGCTCAATCCGGCGGCGTCGCGCTCACCCGGATCGAGGCGAACCAGGCGGCGAGGTCGTCTATGTCCGAGTCCGAGAGCGGCTTCGCCACCACGCCCATGACCTCGTTGCGGCGGGTTCCGCTCCGGAACGCTTTCAACTGGGCGGACAGGTAGCCGGCCGGCTGCCCGGCGAGGTTGGGGGTTTGGGGCGCGACCGCCATGCCGTGGGGACCATGGCAGGTGGCGCAGACCGCGGCCTTCTCCCTTCCGGCGGCCGCATCACCCGCCCCGGAAGGAGTCGAGGCGACGAGCAGCGCCGCGCCGGCGAGCAGCGCGCCGGGGTGGATTCGGAGCCGGATTCGCAAGGGAGAGATGACCGCCGCGGGCCGCCATCGGCCCGGGAGGGAGCAACCCCTTCCCGGGCCGGGCGGCGGCCTATTCGCCTACGTAGGTGATGCGGTAAATGGCGCCGGCGAAGTCGTCGGACACCAGGATCGAGCCGTCCGGCAGGTTGGCCACATCCACCGGCCGGCCGCGATACTGCCGGGTCTGCGGATCCAGCCAGCCCTCGGCGAACACCTCCGTCTTGTCCGCCGTGCCGTCCGCCTTGAGGGAGGTGAACATGATGCGCGCGCCGACAGGCGTGGTGCGGTTCCAGGAGCCGTGCTGCGCCGAAAACAGGCCGCCGCGATACTTGGCGGGGAACTTGTCTCCGGTATAGAAGGTCAGGCCCAGGTCGGCGGCGTGGGCGTCCATGTACACCTGGGGATCGGTGATGTTGGCCGGCAGCGGGTCCTTGTCGTATCCGTGCTCGGTGATGCGGGTCTTGCCCTGCTTCCACGGATAGCCGTAGAACTGCCCCGGTTTGGTGGCGCGGTTGATCTCTCCGGCGGGGATGTCGTCCCCCATGCCGTCGGTCTGGTTGTCCGTGAACCAGATGCTTCCGTCCTTCGGGTTGAACTCCATGCCCACCGAGTTGCGGATGCCGCGCGCATAGACCTCGCGCTTGCTGCCGTCGAAAGGGTTCATGCGGATGATGCCGCCGATGCCCGTCTCGTCGTAGAGCTTGAGCTTGTCCCGCGCCGGAACGTTGAATGGCTGGCCGAGGGTGATGTAGAGCATGCCATCCTTGCCGATGCGGCAGGTGCGAGCGCCATGGTTGAACGACTCCTCCTCCACGGGGATCAGTTTGCCCTGGGGCACCACCTCGATCACCGCCACGTCCGGCCCCTCGTAGAAGAACTCGGCGGCGGGGAAATTGAGCACGCGGTTGTGCTCCACCACGATCAGGAACCCGTCCCGGGTCCAGCACACGCCGTTCGGCACCTGGAACTTGAGCGAGGGGGCGAAGGGCTTCACCTCGTCCGCCACGCCGTCGCTGTTGCGGTCCGTGACCGCCCAGACGGTGGTCTTGCGGGTGCCCACGAACAGCATGTTGGTCGAAGGCGCGACCGCCATGGGGCGGGCATCCGGGACGATGGCGTAG
>DASTHR010000134.1:0-7701 GCA_035718105.1 Burkholderiales bacterium | reverse complement strand
GACCGCCATGGAGACCTTCTTCGCCACCTGCCCCCGCGGACTGGAGCCAGTCCTGGCCGAGGAACTGGCCGCGCTCGGCGCGCAGGACACGCGCGCGACTCCCGGCGGAGCGGGCTTCCGGGGTTCCTTCGAGGCCTGCTACCGGGCCAATCTCGAGAGCCGCGTCGCCAGCCGCGTGCTGTGGCGGGTGGGCGGCGCGCGCTACGCCAGCGAGGACGACGTCTACCGGGCGGCCCAGCGCCTCGAATGGGGCCGCTGGTTCGGCCCGGAGCAGACGCTGCGGGTGGACCTCGCCGCGGTGCGCAGCCCGCTGCGCAGCCTGGACTTCGCCACGCTGCGCATCAAGGACGCGGTGTGCGACCGCCTGCGCGCCGACACCGGCCGCCGCCCCGACATCGACACGGCGCGGCCCGACGTGCGGGTGCATGCCTTCCTCACCCGCGACGAAATAACGCTCTATCTCGACACCTCGGGAGAAGCTCTGTTCAAGCGCGGCCTGCGCGCTGCGGCGGGGGAAGCGCCGCTGCGGGAGAACCTCGCCGCCGGCATCCTGCGCCTCGCCGGCTGGACGCCCGGCGAGCCCCTGCTCGATCCCATGTGCGGGGGCGGCACCTTCCTGGTGGAGGCCGCGCTGGCGAGCCTGGACATCGCCCCGGGGCTGGGGCGCCGCTTCGGCTTCGAGCGGCTGCGCAACTTCGACGGCGAGCTGTGGTCGCGGGTGCGCGGGGCCGCGGAGCAGCGCCGGCAGCGGCCGCGCCCGCTCCCGGTCTACGGCAGCGACGCCGACCCGGAGGCGGTGGCCGCCGCCCATGCCAACCTCGACGCCGCCGGGCTTTCGGGCGCGGTCAACCCGCGCCAGGCCGACGTGCTGAGCGTGTCCCCCCCTGCCAGCGCGGGCGTGCTGGTCACGAACCCGCCCTACGGGAAGCGCGTCGGCGACGAGCAGGAACTGGCGGCGCTCTACCCCCGCTTCGGGGACCTGCTGAAGCAGCGCTTCGCCGGCTGGCGCGCCTATGTGCTCTCGCCGAACATGGACCTTCCTTCCCTCGTCCGTCTCAAGCCCAGCCGGCGCACGCCGCTGTTCAACGGCCCGATCGAGTGCCGGCTGTTCGAGTTCCGCATGGTGGAAGGCAGCATGAAAAAGGGCCGCGACGCCGCGGCCCCCCTTCCCACTTCTGACTGACGAATTCCGACTTACGACAGCCTCAGGTGATCCTCAGGTTGTCGATCCCCGAGATGTGGTCCTTCTGCTTGGCCTCGGCGCCGTGCAGCTTGATGGCGAGGCGCACCTCGTTCATGGAGTCGGCGTTGCGCAGCGCGTCCTCGTAGCTGATCATCCCCGCCTCGTAGAGGTCGAACAGGTGCTGGTCGAAGGTCTGCATGCCCAGCTCGCGGGAGCGCTTCATCACGTCCTTGATCTCCGCCACCTCGCCCTTGAAGATCAGGTCGGAGATCAGCGGGGAATTGATCAGGATTTCCACCGCCGCCACCCGGCCCTTGCCCTCCGCCTTGGGCACCAGTCGCTGGGAAATGATGGCGCGCAGGTTGAGCGAGAGGTCCATCAGCAACTGGGCCCGCTTCTCCTGGGGGAAGAAGTTGATGATGCGGTCCATGGCCTGGTTGGAGCTGTTGGCGTGCAGCGTGGCCAGGCACAGGTGGCCGGTCTCGGCGAAGGCGATGGCGTGCTCCATGGTCTCGCGCTCGCGGATCTCGCCGATCAGGATCACGTCCGGGGCCTGGCGCAGGGTGTTCTTCAGCGCCGCCTCCCAGGTGTCGGTGTCCACGCCCACCTCGCGCTGGGTGACGATGCAGCCCCGGTGCTCGTGCACGTACTCGATGGGGTCCTCGATGGTGATGATGTGGCCCTGGCTGTTCTCGTTGCGGAAGCCGATAATGGCCGCCAGCGAGGTGGACTTGCCGGAGCCGGTGGCGCCCACGAAGATCACCAGCCCGCGCTTGGTGAGGGCGATGTCCTTGAGGATCATGGGCAACCCCAGGTCCTCCAGCTTGGGGATGGTGGTGTTGATGGTCCGCAGCACCACGCCGACCCGGCCCTGCTGGAAGAACGCGTTCACGCGGAAGCGCCCGATGCCGGGCGGGTTCACGGCGAAGTTCACCTCGTGGTGCGCCTCGAACTCCGCCGCCTGGCGGTCGTTCATGATGGCGCGGGCCAGCTCCGAGGTGTGCTGCGGCGAGAGCGGCGTGCTGGACACCGGCGTCACCTTGCCGTCCACCTTGAGCGCCGGGGGAAAGCCCGAGGTCAGAAAAAGATCCGAAGCGTTCTTGCCGACCATCAGACGCAGCAGGTCGTGAACGAATTTTGTTGCCTGGTCCCGTTCCATGAAGCGCTCCTGTCAAGGCGCGGCGGCGCGCCCCGATTACTTGAAAGTGTCCTTGTTGGCGGCCCGCGACCGCGCCTCGTCCATCGAAACCAGGCCCCGGCGCACCAGGTCCTGCAGGTTCTGGTCCAGGGTCTGCATCCCTTCCTTGGCGCCGGTCTGGATCGACGAGTACATCTGGGCAACCTTGTTTTCCCGGATGAGGTTGCGGATGGCGGCAGTGCCGATCATGATCTCGTGGGCCGCAACGCGGCCGGCGCCGTCCTTGGTCTTGAGCAGGGTCTGGGAAATCACCGCCTGCAGCGACTCGGAGAGCATGGAGCGCACCATGTCCTTCTCCGCCGCCGGGAACACGTCGATCACCCGGTCGATGGTCTTGGCCGCGGAGCTCGTGTGCAGGGTGCCGAACACCAGGTGGCCGGTCTCGGCGCCGGTCAGCGCCAGGCGGATGGTTTCCAGATCACGCATCTCGCCCACCAGGATGTAGTCCGGGTCCTCGCGCAACGCGCTGCGCAGCGCATTGGCGAAGGACAGCGTGTGGGGGCCGACCTCGCGCTGGTTGATCAGGCACTTCTTCGACTCGTGAACGAATTCGATGGGATCCTCGATGGTGAGGATGTGGCCGTACTCGTTCTCGTTGATGTAGTTGATCATCGCCGCCAGGGTGGTGGACTTGCCGGAGCCGGTGGGCCCGGTCACCAGCACCAGCCCGCGGGGCTTTTCGGAAATGTCCTTGAACACCGGCGGACAGTTGAGGTCCTCCAGGGTCAGTACCTTGGAGGGAATGGTGCGGAACACGGCGCCCGCGCCGCGGTGCTGCACGAAGGCGTTCACCCGGAAGCGCGCGAGGTTGGGGATCGCGAACGAGAAGTCGCACTCCAGGTTCTCCTCGTAGTGCTTGCGCTGGGAGTCCGTCATGATGTCGTACATCATTTCGTGGACGTCCTTGTGCTCCAGCGCGGGGAGGTTGATGCGGCGGACATCCCCGTGCACCCGCAGCATCGGCGGCAGGCCGGAGGAGAGGTGCAGGTCCGAGGCCTTGTTCTTGACCGAGAAGGCCAGCAGTTCAGCGATATCCATTATAATCCTCGCGCAGCGACCCGCCTGATGGGCGCGCCCGGGAAAGCTCGAAGGCGCGTTTAAGAAAGTGCTCCAACCCGATGAAAGTCAGTCGAAAATTCGGGTTCCATTATGACCACAATAGTATCCCGCTTGCAAGTGACGCGCGCGCGCATCGCGGACGCCGCGCGGGCCGCGGGGCGCGACCCCGGGTCGGTGCGACTGGTGGCGGTGAGCAAGTCCTTTGCCCCCGACGCGGTGCGCGCCGCGCATGCGGCGGGGCAATCGGATTTCGGCGAGAATTACCTGCAGGAGGCCCTGGAGAAGATGGCGGCCCTGGCCGGCCTGCCCCTCACCTGGCACTTCATCGGCCCGATCCAGAGCAACAAGACCCGCCCCATCGCGGAGCATTTCGCCTGGGTGCAAAGCGTGGACCGGGCGAAGATCGCGGAGCGGCTGTCGGAGGCGCGCCCCCCCTTGCTGCCACCGCTGCAGGTGTGCATCCAGGTGAACGTGAGCGGCGAAGCTTCCAAGAGCGGCATCGCCCCGGTGGAGGCGCCGGCCCTGGCGCGCCACGTGGCCGCCCTGCCCGGGCTGCGGCTGCGGGGGCTGATGGCCATCCCGCGCCCGACGCAGGACGCGACGGAGCAGCGGGCCCAGTTCCGGGTGCTGCGCCGGCTGCTGCAGGATCTGAACGCCTCCGGCATGGGGCTGGACACCCTGTCCATGGGCATGTCCGACGACCTGGAGGCGGCGGTCGCGGAGGGCGCGACGATGGTACGCATCGGCACGGCGATCTTCGGGAAACGTAGAAACGCTTGAACCACCAAGGCACCAAGACACCAAGATTTTCTGAGTGCCGAGGACAATGTCGCTTTATGCTCCTTGGTGCCTTGGTGTCTTGGTGGTGAGAATTCGGGGTTGACATGAACATAACATTCGTCGGCGGCGGCAACATGGCCACCGCCCTCATCGGCGGGATGCTGCAGCGGGGATTCGCCGCCAGCCAGCTTCGGGTCGTGGAAGTGATCCCCGAGGCCCGCGAGCGCCTGACGCGGGAATTCGGCGTCCACGCCACGGGAGATCTTTCGGAGGGCATCGCCGCCGGCGATGTCCTGGTGCTGGCGGTGAAGCCGCAGCAACTGCGGGAGGTCGCCGGGCAGATGCGACCGCTGCGATCGGCGCAGCTGGTCATCTCCATCGCCGCCGGCATCCGCGCCGGCGACCTCGCGCGCTGGCTGGGGGGCCACGGCAACTTGGTGCGGGCCATGCCCAACACCCCGGCGCTGATCCAGGCCGGGATCACCGGCCTCTACGCCCTGCCGGAGGTAAGCGCGGCGGGACGTGCCGGCGCCGAGAGCATCCTGGGCGCGGTGGGCGAAACGCTCTGGCTCGGCGAGGAGTCCATGATGGATGCCGTAACGGCTGTCTCCGGCAGCGGCCCCGCCTACGTCTTCTACTTCATCGAGGCGCTGCAGGAGGCGGCCTTGGCCCAGGGATTCGGCGCCGGCGAGTCGCGCCGCCTTGCCCTCGCCACGTTCCTCGGCGCGGCGCGACTCGCCGCGGCCAGCCCGGAGGAGGCCGGCGTCCTGCGCGCCCGGGTCACGTCCAAAGGCGGCACCACCGAGCGCGCCGTCGGCGTGCTCGAAGCATCCCGCGTGAAGCAGCATGTCATTGATGCGGTCGCGGCCGCCGCAGAGCGCTCGCGCGAACTGGGCGACGAGCTCGGAAAGGCTTAGGACATGAACCGCCGAGGATCCCTGCCCGATGGCGCTTCGTTTTCCGGCGCGATGCCGGAATCCCGTCCGCCCGCGCCCGATGATGTCGCCGTCAGCGGATCCGGTGTCGGCGGGTTCCCTTGGCGCTTCCGCGCCTTTGCCGTGAGAATCGCCCCATGCTGAGCCAGGCGCTCACCTTCCTGGTGGAAACCGCCCTGGGGCTGTTCGCCCTGGCGCTGCTCCTGCGGTTCTACCTGCAGCTGCTGCGCGCGCCGTACCGCAATCCCCTGTCGCGCTTTCTCTGCGCAGCCACGGATTTCGCGGTAATCCCGGCACGCCGCGTGGTGCCGGGGTTTTGGGGCATGGACATCGCCACCCTCGCCCTGGCCTGGCTCGCGCAATTCCTGCAACTGTTCCTGGTGCTCCAGATCAAGGCCCTGGGGCTGGGGCCATCGCCGGTGATCCTGCTGCTGGGGCTGACGCTGCTGGCCGCAGTGCAGCTGTTCAAGATGAGCGTCTACATCCTCATGGTGGCGGTGATCGCCCAGGCAATCCTGTCCTGGGTGAATCCGCGGACCCCCGCGGCGCCGGTCCTGGACGCTCTCACGCGGCCGTTCCTGCGGCCGATCCAGAGAAGGCTGCCCCTGCTGGGAGGCGTAGACCTCTCGCCGCTGGTGCTGATCATCGCCTGCCAGCTGGTGCTCATGGTGCCGGTGAGCTGGCTGGAAGCCAACGCCCTGCGCGTTTCCTGACAGGCACGTGGGCTGGCACCGCCGGAGCGCCGACGGCGCGACCCTGACGCTCTCCCTGCACGTCCAGCCCGGCGCGAAGCGCACCGAGGTCGCGGGTGTGCACGGCGAGGCGCTCAAGGTCCGGCTCGCCGCGCCGGCGCTGGAAGGCAAGGCCAACCAGGCGCTCATCGCCTGGCTGGCGAAGCTCTTTGCCGTGCCGGAGCGCCGGGTGCGGCTGCTGCGAGGCGAGAAGTCGCGGGAGAAGGTGGTGGAGATCTCCGGCAGCGCCCGCGGCCCGGAAGTCCTGCTCGGTCAACTACAAGCCTGAACCACAAAGGCACCAAGACACCAAGAGATTTCTCCTCGGACAGCGAGTTTTCGGCCGTCCGGATCGCGCATGACGCAGGGGAGCGGAGGGCCAAAAGCTCGACCTTCCTTGGTGCCCTTGCGTCCTGGTGGTGGAAATACCGGGATTACATCAGGATAACGTCGTACTGCTCCTGGTTGTAAAGGGTCTCCACCTGCAGGGAAATCGGCTTGCCGATGAAATCGGAGAGCATGGCAAGGCTCTGGGACTCCTCGTCGAGAAACATGTCCACCACCGGCTGCGAGGCGAGGATGCGGTATTCCCGGGCGGTGTACTGGCGCGCCTCGCGCAGGATCTCCCGCAGGATCTCGTAGCACACGGTCTGGGCGGTCTTCACCTCGCCCCGCCCTTGGCACACCGGGCAGGGCTCGCACAGGATGTGGGCAAGGCTCTCCCGGGTGCGCTTGCGGGTCATCTCCACCAGTCCGAGCTGGGTGAAGCCGTTGACCGTCATGCGGGTACGGTCGCGCGACAGGGCACGCCGGAACTCCGAGAGCACCGCGGCGCGGTGGTCCTCGTTGTCCATGTCGATGAAGTCGATGATGATGATGCCCCCCAGGTTGCGCAGGCGCAGCTGGCGGGCGATGACGTGGGCAGCCTCCAGGTTGGTCTTGAAGATGGTGTCGTCGAAGCTGCGCACCCCGACGAAGCCCCCGGTGTTCACGTCCACCGTGGTGAGCGCCTCGGTCTGGTCGATGATGAGGTAGCCCCCGGACTTCAGCTCCACGCGGCGCGCCAGCGCCTTCTCGATCTCGTCCTCGACCCCGTACAGGTCGAACAGGGGGCGCTGGCCGTTGTAGTGCTCGATCTTGGCGGCCATTCCGCTCATGTAGCTCTCGGCGAAGTCGCGCATGCGCTGACTGGTCTCCCGGGAGTCCACCAGCACCCGCGCCGTGTCCTCGCTCACGAAGTCGCGCAGCACCCGCAGGCTGAGGTCCAGGTCCTGGTACAGGAGCGCCGGGGCCTGCGCGGATCGGGCCCGCTCCTGGAGGTCGCGCCACTGGCGCCGCAGGTAGTCGATGTCCAGGGCGAGCTCGCGCTCGGTGGCGGATTCCGCCATGGTGCGCACGATGAAGCCGCCGCCAGCGTCCGGCGGCAGCAAATGGGTGAGCATGCCGCGCAGGGTTTCGCGCTCGGTTTCGTTCTCGATGCGCTGGGAGATGCCGATGTGGGACTCCTGCGGCAGGTACACCAGCAGCCGGCCGGCCACGCTCACCTGGGTGGAGAGCCGCGCGCCCTTGCTGCCGATGGGGTCCTTGATCACCTGCACGATGATGGACTCGCCTTCCCGCAGCAGGCGCTCGATGGGCTTGGCCGGCTCGCCGTTGCGCTTCTGCCAGATATCCTCCACGTGCAGGAAGGCGGCGCGGTCCAGGCCCACGTCCACGAATGCCGACTGCATGCCCGGCAGCACCCGCGCCACACGCCCCATGTAGATGTTTCCCACCAGTCCGCGGCTCGATACTCGCTCCAGGTGCAGCTCCTGG
>DASTHR010000133.1:0-4079 GCA_035718105.1 Burkholderiales bacterium | reverse complement strand
TGCGTCACCGGGACGTGGGAGATGCGCCGCTCGCGGATGCCGGTGCGGCTCACGATCCAGTCGTCGCTGGTGTCGAGGAACGTGGAAAGGTCCTGGTTGCTGAGGACCGCGGGGGGCATGCACTTGCCCCAGCCGGTAATGGCGGCGTAGGTCATGGCTGGATATCCGGATTGCCGAGAGGCGCCACTGTATCGTAATTCCCCCCCCGCATGGGAGGGCGCCTTGCCAAAGCCGGCGGGATATGGATACTGGCGGGTCACTTCCCGCCCCGGACCCCCATCCCAATGTCACGCAGCGAGCAGCTCCTCACCCGTTCCCTGGCCGCCGTGTGGAATCCCTGCACCCAGATGCAGCTGCACGAGTGGGTGCCCCTGGTGCCGGTGGCCCGGGGCGAGGGACCGTGGCTCATCGACCCCGACGGCCGGCGCTACCTGGACGCCATCAGTTCCTGGTGGGTGAACCTGTTCGGGCACGCCAATCCCCGCATCAACGCCGCATTGCGCGACCAGCTGGAGCGCCTCGAGCATGTGCTGCTCGCCGGTTTCACCCACGAGCCCGTGGTCGAGCTTTCGGAACGCCTCGCCTGGCTCGCGCCCCCGGGTCTCGGCCACTGCTTTTACGCCTCCGACGGCTCCTCCGCCGTGGAGATCGCCCTCAAGATGAGCTTCCACTACTGGGCGAACCGCGGCCGTCCGGGAAAAACGGAATTCGTCAGCCTCGCCGGCGGCTACCACGGGGAAACCCTGGGGGCGCTGGCGGTGGGCGACCTGTCCCTGTACAAGGACACCTACGCGCCCCTGCTGCGCGCGAGCGCCCAGGTCCCCAGCCCCGACTGGCGGCTGGCGGCCCCGGGCGAGTCCGCCGCCACCCGCGCGGTGCGCTGCGCCCAGGCCCTGGAAGACTACCTGGCGGTCCACCACCCGCGCGTCGCGGCCTTCATCCTGGAGCCGCTGGTGCAGTGCGCGGGCGGCATGGCCATGCACCATCCCTCCTACCTGAGCCATGTGCGGGAGATCTGCGACCGCTACCATGTCCACCTCATCGCGGATGAAATCGCGGTGGGCTTCGGGCGCACCGGAACGCTCTTCGCCTGCGAGCAGGCCGCCGTGAGCCCGGACCTCATGTGCCTGTCGAAGGGGCTGACCGGCGGCTACCTGCCGCTGTCGGTGGTGCTGTCCAAGGAGGAGATCTACGGCGCGTTCCTCGGCGACGAGATGGCCCACGGGTTCCTGCATTCCCATTCCTACACCGGCAATCCCCTCGCCTGTCGCGCGGCGCTGGCGACGCTGGACTTCTTCGAGCAGGACGGCGTGATCGCGGCCAACCGCGAAACCGCGGCGCGACTGAACGAGCTGGCGAAGCCGCTGAGCGTGCACTTCCGGGTCTCGGACTTCCGCAACACGGGGATGATCTGGGCCTTCGAGGTGGCGAGCGCGGACCCGCATTTCCCGCGCCAGTGGTTCAAGGCCGCGCTGGAGGAAGGCCTGCTGCTGCGCCCCCTGGGCAACACGGTGTACTTCATGCCGCCCTACGTGATCGGCGAGGAGGAGATGCGCCGGCTGGTGGACGGCACCCTGAGGCTGCTGGACAGCGTGCCGTGAGGGTCGCACCGCCGCTCACCATCGTCTCCGGCGGCCAGAGCGGGGTGGACCGGGGGGCGCTGGACGCCGCCCTCGCCGCCGGCATTCCCTGCGGCGGCTGGTGCCCCGCGGGGCGCGTCGCCGAGGATGGAACCATCCCCGCGCGCTATCCGCTGCGGGAGCTGCCCGGGGCGGGATACGTGGAGCGCACCCTGCGCAACGTCCTGGACAGCGACGCCACCCTCATCATCTGCTACGGCGAGCCGGAGGGCGGCACGCGCCAGACCCTGGAGTTCTGCGAGCGGCGGAGGAAACCGCGGCTCCTGGTCGACGCCGCGGCGACGGAGCCGCGGGAGGCCGCGCGGCAGGTGGCGGCGTTCGTGCGCGCGCAGGGCGTCCGCGTCCTCAACGTCGCCGGCCCCCGGGCCAGCAAGCAGCCCGGCGCCCACGCCTACGCCAGGCAGCTCCTCGGGCACGCGCTGGCGTTGCTGAAATCCTGAGCGGGGCGCGCAGCAGGCGTAGGTTGGGGTGAGCTGGCGAACCCCAACACGTGGGTATCACTCTCCAAATTCGTTCTCGGCGAATTCGTCGGCCGCCCAGTCGCGCGCCACGTTACCCAAGCGTATGTGTCGGTGAATCGACGAGTAGGGCCAATCCACCGCCGCCTGCGCGAGGCCGTGCTTGACCGGATTGAAATGTATGTAGTCGAAGTGGCGCTCGAAATCCCGCGCATCGCGGATCAGGTGTTCCCAGAAGCGTCGTTGCCATATTCCGCGCTCGCCTTTGGCGACGCGGCTCGGCGAGCGGCTTTCGATTGCGGCCATCTGGCGCGAGAACCCTGCCTTGATGAGCATCCAGCGCATGGAGAAGTCAACGTCGCCGGCCGGCAACGTCCACATGGCATGCAGGTGGTCGGGGAGCACCACCATGGCGTCCATGTGGAAGGGATGGGCCTGCCGCACGCGGCGAAGCGTCGCTCGCAGCACATCGATTTGCTCGACGAGAAGGCGTGACCGGCGATCAGCCAGGTTGATCGTGAAGAAATAGGTGGCCCCGGGGACTCTGGCGCGGCGGTACCGCATTCGGGAAGCATAGCAGGTAGGTTGGGGTGAGCGGGTAACCCTGCGAACTCCAACAGCCACCGGATTCAACCTGCATTTTCCGAAAGCGCTACCGCCGCGCCGCTAGGCGTTGGGGTTCGCTGGCTCACCCCAACCTACGCCTGAGATCCTGAGCGGGGCGCGCAGTGGCGCGGCCGGCGGCGAGCGTTTAGGATGCGCGAGTCGCCAACCACCACAGGGCTGCCTCCGCCGTGTTCCAGATCGACCGCTTCGTCGCCATCGTCCGCCCCGAGCAGCGCTTCCTCGAATGGCTGAACGGCATCGCCGAGTACGCCCCCCTGGAGCTCTCGCTGGAGCAGGTGCAGCAGGACTGCACCGCGCTCCTGGTTCCGCAGTTCGAGGACGAAGACGAGGCCGTGTCCTTCGTCTGCAAGCTGTGGGACCAGCTGTTCGAGTCGGAACTCCAGGACTGGACCGACAACCGCGCGCTCTGGCCGCAGGGCCGCTCCATCGAGATGTTCATGGAGTGGTTCTCGGTGGACATCCACACCACGGTGGTGGACCTGGTGGAAGAGGAGCCGGCGCAGTGAACCGCGCCGCATGAAAGTCACGTTTCTCGGCGCGGCGCAGGAAGTCACCGGCTCCTGCTTCCTGGTGGAGAACGGGGCCACCAGATTCCTGGTGGACTGCGGCATGTTCCAGGGCGGGCGGGATGCCCCTGGCAAGAATCGTCAGGCCTTCGACTTCGACGTCCGCGGCCTCGATTTTGTCCTGCTCACCCACGCCCACATCGACCACTCGGGACTGCTGCCGCGGCTCTCCGCCCTGGGCTACCGCGGGCCGGTGCACACCACCCGCGCCACCGCCGACCTGCTCTCGGTGATGCTTCCCGACAGCGCCTACATCCAGGAGAAGGAGGCCGAGTGGGCGATCCGCCACCGCCACCGCGAGCACCGCGGAGCGCGCCACGAGCAGGCGCCCCTCTATACGGTGGCCCAGGCCCAGGCCTGCCTGCGGCAGCTGCGCGGGCACGACTACGGCGAGGCCTTCGCGCCCCACCCCGAGCTGCGTTGCGTGTTCCGCAACGCGGGCCACATCCTGGGCTCCGCGATCGTGGAACTGCAGGCGGGGCCGAAGCGCCGGCTGGTGTTCTCCGGGGACCTGGGACAGCCCGGGCGCCCCATCGTGCAGGACCCGGAGCCGGTGGCGGAGGCGGATGTGCTGCTGATGGAGTCCACCTACGGCAACCGCCTGCACAAGGGCCTCGACGATACCCTGGACGAACTGGTGGCCGCGATCCGCGACACCCTGGAGCGGCGCGGCGGCAACGTGATCGTGCCGGCCTTCGCGGTGGGCCGCACCCAGGAGCTGCTGTTCCTGCTGGCGGACCTGTACCGGAAGGGCCGCCTGCCCGACATGCACATTTACGTCGATTCCC
>DASTHR010000132.1:0-7457 GCA_035718105.1 Burkholderiales bacterium | reverse complement strand
GGCGATCACCACCGACTGCTCCCGGTTGGACGCCTGCTTCTCCTTCACCGCGCGGGCGAGCTCCGCCTTGGAGACGACCCGCTCGGGCCCGCCCCCGGCGCGGTCGCGCAGCAGCAGCTTGCCGTCCGCCTTGATGGTCACTTCCAGGGGCTGCACCGGCTGCTTCAGGCTCTTGCCCACCTGGGGCAGCTCGATCTGCCCCGGATTGATGAGGGGCGCGGTGACCATGAAGATCACCAGCAGCACCAGCATCACGTCGATGTAGGGCACGACGTTGATCTCGTTCACCAGGCGGCGTCCGCCGCCGCGGCGCTCGACGACGTTCATGTTCCGCTCTGCCGCTGGAGGATGTTCGAGAATTCCTCCATGAAGGTCTCGAACCGGCTCGCGAGCCGGTTGATGTGGTGCGCGAAGTGGTTGTAGGCGATCACCGCCGGGATGGCCGCGAACAGGCCCATTGCGGTGGCGATCAGCGCCTCGGCGATGCCCGGCGCCACATGGGCGATGGTGGCCTGCTGCACATTGGCGAGGCCGCGGAAGGCGTTCATGATGCCCCACACCGTGCCGAACAGGCCGATGTAGGGGCTCACCGAGCCCACGGTGGCGAGGAAGGACAAATGCCGCTCCAGGCGGTCGGTCTCCCGCTGATACGCGGCGCGCATGGCGCGGCGGGTGCCTTCCATCACCGCGCGGGCGTCCTGACCCGCCTGGCGCTTGAGCTTCGCGAACTCGCGGAACCCTCCCTCGAAGATGCGTTCCATGCCCCCCGAGGTGTGGCGCGCGCTGGCCGCGCTCTGGTAGAGCGTGTTGAGGTCGGTGCCGCCCCAGAATTCCTTCTCGAAGTCGTCGTTGAGGGTGGTCTCGCGCTTGATGGTGAACATCTTGCGGAAGATGTAGTACCAAGAGAAGAACGAGGCGGCCAGCAGCAGGCCCATGATGAGCTGCACCAGCGCGCTGGCATTGCGGATCAGGGCGATGAAGGACAGGTCCTGTGCGACATCCATCTGGGCATCAATCTCCGAAGGCGTGGCGGATCTCCGCCGGTATGCTAACCGGTTTCCAGGTCTCCAGGCTCACGCACACCGCGTTCACCGTGCCCTCCACCAGCGTCGTGTGGTCGCGCGAAATGCGCTGTGCGATGCTGACCCGGCTGCGGCCCGAATCCACCACCCGCGCCGTCACCCGCAGCAGGTCATCGAGGCGCGCCGGCTTCAGGAATTCGAGGCTGGCGGAGCGGATCACGAACACGATCCTCAGCTCGTCGGTGAAGCGGTTGGCGTCGTAGCCGAAGCCGCGCAGCCACTCGTAGCGGGCGCGCTCCATGAAGTCGAGGTAGCGGGAATGATAGACCACGCCTCCGGCATCGGTGTCCTGGTAGTAGACCCGCACCGGCAGCGAAAATTCCTTCGCCTCGGCATGGGAACCGTGGTGGTGCCCGGCGTGGGCCGCGTCCTTCACGCCTCCTCCCACAGATCGCCCGAGAGGCCGCCCTTGGGCAGCGCCATGCCGAAATGGCGGTAGGCGCTCACCGTCGCCATGCGGCCCCGGGGCGTGCGCTTGAGATAGCCCTGCTGGATGAGATAGGGCTCGAGCACGTCCTCGATGGTGTCGCGCTCCTCGCCGATGGCGGCGGCCAGATTGTCCACCCCCACCGGGCCGCCCCCGAATTTCTCCATCACCGCCAGCAGCAGCTTGCGGTCCATGACATCCAGGCCCACGCCATCCACGTCCAGCATCCCCAGCGCGGCGTCCGCCACGGCGCGGGTCACCCGGCCGTCGGCCCGCACCTGGGCGTAGTCGCGCACCCGGCGCAGCAGGCGGTTGGCGATGCGCGGTGTCCCGCGGGAGCGGCGCGCGATCTCCAGCGCGCCGTCCGCCGCGACCTCCGTCTCCAGCAGCCGTGCCGAGCGGCCGACGATGCGCGTCAGCTCCTCCGGCGTATAGAACTCGAGCCGCGCGACGATGCCGAAGCGGTCGCGCAGGGGGTTGGTGAGCATGCCGGCGCGGGTGGTGGCGCCCACCAGGGTGAAGGGCGGCAGGTCCAGCTTCACCGAGCGGGCCGCCGGCCCCTCGCCGATCATGATGTCTATCTGGAAGTCCTCCAGCGCCGGGTAGAGGATTTCCTCCACCACCGGCGACAGGCGGTGGATCTCGTCGATGAACAGCACGTCCCGGGGCTCGAGGTTGGTGAGCAGCGCCGCCAGGTCGCCGGGGCGCTCCAGCACCGGGCCCGAGGTATGGCGCAGTCCCACGCCCATCTCCTGGGAGATGATGTGGGCGAGCGTGGTCTTGCCCAGCCCCGGCGGCCCGAACAGGAGCACGTGGTCGAGCGCCTCGCCCCGCCCGCGCGCCGCCTGGATGAAGATGCCGAGCTGGTCCCGGATCTTCTCCTGCCCCACGTACTCCGTGAGCTGCCTCGGGCGCAGCGCCCGGTCCAGCGCGTCCTCCTGGGGCGAGACCGCGGCGGCCGAGATGAGGCGGTCGGTTTCGATCATGCGGCTAGTTTACGCGAGTCCGTCGCCGACGCGCGCCGGATGAACAGCGTCTTCTCCACCGTCGCTATCACCCGCCGGTCGCGGTCCACCACGTCCACCGAGAGGGTCGGCTCGTACCTGGCTCCGCCTTCGGTTCGCGCCCGCGCCTCGGCGATCTGCGCCTCGGTGATCCGGAAGTCCGCAAAGACGGTGCGCCGGCCCGGTGCGCGGTAGCGAATGTTGGAGGCCTTGTCCCAGACGATGTAATCCCGCCCCAGGTTATGCAGCATCATCAGCACATAGAAGGGGTCGGTCATGGCGTACAGCGAGCCGCCGAAGTGGGTTCCCATGTAGTTGCGGTTGTACCAGCGCAGGCGCATGCGCACACGCACCTCGCGGTAATCCGGCGAAATGCCGAGGACGTGAATGCCGGCGCCCACGAACGGCGGCCACAGGTTCATTGCCAGGCGCAGCGCGCCCGCCGACAGCCATACATTCCTGAGGAAGCTTTTTTGAGGAGGCATTTATGCTTTGGACAACGCCTTCAGCGCCTGGCGGATGCCGTCGGATACGGACAGCCCGGCGGGCAATCCCTTCAGGGCCGACTGGGCCTCGCGCTCGTTGTAGCCCAGTGCCAGCAGGGCATGGAGGATGTCGCTGGAGCAGGTCGGCGCCGTCGCGGACCCGGTGGCGGTCACATCGCCCAGCTTGTCGCGCAATTCGAGGAGCAGGCGCTCGGCGGTCTTCTTGCCGATGCCGGGGATCCTGGTGAGCCTCCCGCTTTCCTGGGCCGCCACCGCCTGGCGCAGGTCCGTCACCGACAGGCCGGAGAGCACGGCTAGCGCGGTGCGCGCGCCAACGCCGGAAATCTTGAGCAGCTGGCGGAACGCGGCGCGCTCGGCCTCGCCGCCGAAACCGAACAGGAAATGGCCGTCCTCGCGCACCACGAGGTGGGTGTGCAGCGTCACCTTCTCACCCACGGCCGGCAGGGTGTAGAAGGTGCTCATGGGAACGTCCAGCTCGTAGGCAACGCCCTGCACATCCACCAGCACCAGCGGCGGCTGCTTGGCGAGCAGGATGCCGGAAATGCGGCCAATCACCCGAGCCTCCCCCGCCGCATGCGCAGCCCGCGGGTGGCGAGCCGCCCCAGCCCGAGCCCGCCGTGGGCGTGGCAGATGGCGCAGGCCAGGGCGTCGGCGGCGTCGGCCCCGGGCTCGCCCGTGAGCCGCAGCAGCCGGCGCACCATCTCCTGGACCTGGTCCTTGCGCGCGTGGCCGGTGCCCACCACCGCCTGCTTCACCTGCAGCGCGGTGTACTCGGAGACCGGCAGGTTGTGGGTCACCGAGGCGCAGATCGCGGCGCCCCGGGCCTGGCCCAGCAGCAGCGTGGCCCTGGGATTCACGTTCACGAAAACCTCCTCCACGGCGATCTCGTCGGGCCGGTGCTGCGAGATCACCTCGCCCAGTCCTTCCAGGATGGCCCTGATGCGCTCCGGCAGCGCGCCCTCGCGGGTGCGGATGCAGCCGCTGGCCACGTAACTGAGATTCTGACCGCTCTTTTCGATCACCCCGAAGCCGGTGACCCTGAGACCGGGATCGATCCCGAGTATTCGCACCGGCGCGAACCGGGCGGCTGTGTCCCCGCCCCTCACTCGCCACCCCGCCTGCGCGTTGCAATCCGCAATCCGCGATCCCCGATCCGCGATCCGAGGCTCACTCCTCGATGGCGGCGTTGGTGTACACGTTCTGCACGTCGTCCAGGTCGTCCAGGGCGTCGAGCAGCTTCTGCATCCTGCGCCCGTCGTCGCCCGTCAGCACCACCTCGCTGGCGGGCTTCATGGTGACCTCGGCGATCTCCGGCTTGAGCCCGGCCCTGGCCAGGGCCTCGCGCACCGGCTCGAAGTCCCCGGGGGCGGTGATGACCTCGACGCTGCGGTCCTCGTTGGCGATCACGTCCTCCGCCCCCGCCTCGATGGCCGCCTCCATCACCTTGTCCTCGCTGGTGCCGGGAGCGAACAGGATCTGCCCGCAGTGCTTGAACATGTAGGACACCGAGCCGTCGGTACCCAGGTTTCCCCCGTGCTTGCCGAAGGCGAAGCGGACCTCGGCGACGGTGCGGGCGCGGTTGTCGGTCATGCAATCCACGATGACCGCCGCGCCGCCGATGCCGTAGCCCTCGTAGCGGATCTCCTCGTAGCTCACGCCCTCGAGCTGGCCGGTGCCGCGCTGGATGGCGCGCTGGATGTTTTCCCCCGGCATGTTCTCCGCCCGCGCCTTGTCGATCGCCAGGCGCAGCCGGGGATTGGCGTTGGCGTCGGCTCCGCCAAGCTTGGCCGCGACGGTGATTTCCTTGATCAGCTTGGTGAACACCTTGCCGCGCCGCGCGTCCTGCCGACCCTTGCGGTGCTGGATGTTCGCCCATTTACTATGGCCTGCCATGAACTACTCCACCAAGGTTCTGTCCGAAAACCGGGAATGTTACCATTGCCCTCGTCGGCCACGAAGCCAAACCCCGCCTTCCCGCCATGAATGAGCCCCTGCTGATCGCCAAGAATGACGCCACGGAACTGCACCTGCTGCCGGGCCTCGCCAACCGCCACGGCCTGATCACCGGCGCCACCGGCACCGGCAAAACCGTGACCCTGCAGACCCTGGCCGAGCAGTTCAGCCGCATCGGGGTGCCGGTGTTCCTGTCGGACGTGAAGGGCGATCTCTCCGGCATCAGCCAGCCGGGGGGGGACAACCCCAAGGTGAAGGAGCGGCTGGAGAAGCTGGGCATCCGGGACAGGGAGTGGGCCGGCTGCCCGGTGGCGTTCTGGGACGTCTACGGCGAGCAGGGCCACCCGGTGCGGGCCACCATCTCCGACATGGGCCCGCTGCTGCTGGGGCGGCTGCTGGGGCTGAACGAGACCCAGCAGGGCGTGCTCACCCTGGTGTTCAAGATCGCCGACGACAACGGGCTGCTGCTGCTGGATCTGAAGGACCTGCGGGCCATGCTGCAGTTCGTGGGCGATAACGCCAAGCAGTTCACCACCGGTTACGGAAACGTCTCCGCCGCCTCCATCGGCGCCATCCAGCGCGGGCTGCTGGCACTGGACCAGCAGGGGGGCAGCCGGTTCTTCGGTGAGCCGATGCTGGACATCGCCGACCTGATTCAGACCGGGGCGAAAGGCCGCGGCGTGGTGAACATCCTGGCCGCCGACAAGCTCATGAATGCGCCCAAGGTGTACGCCACATTCCTGCTCTGGCTGCTCTCGGAGCTGTTCGAGAACCTGCCGGAGGTGGGCGATCCTCCGAAGCCCAAGATGGTGTTCTTCTTCGACGAGGCGCACCTGCTGTTCGACGACGCGCCGCCGGCCCTGGTGGAGAAGATCGAGCAGGTGGTGCGCCTGATCCGCTCCAAGGGCGTCGGGGTGTACTTCGTGACCCAGAACCCCCTGGACGTCCCCGAGTCGGTGCTGGGCCAGCTGGGCAACCGGGTGCAGCACGCCCTGCGCGCCTTCACCCCCCGGGACCAGAAGGCGGTGAAATCCGCCGCCACCACCATGCGCCCCAACCCGAAGCTGGACCTGGAGGCGGCCATCACCGAGTTGGGAGTGGGTGAGGCGCTGGTCTCCCTGCTGGACGAGAAGGGACGGCCCGGGGTCACCGAACGCGCCTACGTGGTCGCGCCGGGCAGCCGCCTCGGCCCGATTACGCCCGAGCAGCGACAGGCCCTGATAAGGGAATCCCCGGTCTACGGTCACTATGAAAAGACCGAGGATCGCGAGTCCGCCTACGAGAAAATCGCGGCCGCGGGCCAGGCACCGGCCCCCGCCCCGGCCAGGGGCGGCGCGGTGGGCGCGCCGCCGGCCGCCGAACAGGGCGGAGGCCTGCTGGGGGCCCTGGGCGACATGCTGCTGGGCAAGACCGGGCCCCGGGGCGGGCACCATCCCGGCGTGCTGGACGCGGTGGTGAAGAGCGCGGCGCGCTCCGTGGGTTCAAGCATCGGGCGCGAGATCACCCGCGGCGTGCTGGGATCCATCCTCGGCGGCGGGCGCCGGCGCTAGAAATCGATTACCACAGAGGCACGGAGAAAGGCGATGATCATTCAGAACGGAGAAGGCCGGGGGGAATCGCTGTAAGATGGTTTCGTGGGGCTTTTGCAGCTGGCCGCACTTGCCTATTGGTTCCTTCGTGCCTCTGTGTCTCTGTGGTGAATGAAGTACTTGCCATGACCGCCTCCATCCTCCGCCACATCGCCGCCCTGGCACTGCTCGGCCTTGCCGCGCCGGCCTCCGCCGACAACAGCGAGGAAATCTTCAAGGGCGCCCTGGGCTACACGGTGCAGATAAAGACCGCGGTGCCGGTGCCCTTCGAACACGACAAGAAGGGCTCAGGCCGCGGCGCGGGCTTCCTGGTGGACGCCGGGCGCGGCTGGGTCATGACCAACGCCCACGTGGTGGCGCGTTCCCCCTCGCGCATCGAGGTGGCGTTCAACGGCGACGACTTCGCGGAAGCCGAGAAGCTGTACGTGGACCCGCACCTGGACCTGGCCATCGTGAGCGTGGGCGACCGGGCGCAGAAGCTCGGGCTCAATCCCCCGCCCCTGGACTGCAACTCCCTGCCGGCGGTGGGCCACCCGGTGGGGGCCTTCGGTCATCCATGGAACCTGCGCTTCACGGGCACCCGGGGCATCATCTCCGGGGTCACCAGCAAGTACGAGACCGAGGCGCTGCAGACCGACGCGCCCATCAACCAGGGCAACTCCGGCGGCCCGCTGATCAGCCTGCGGGACGGGCGCATCGTGGGCATCAACACGGCCTCCATCGTGGAGCGCGGCGCCCAGAACACCAATTTCGCCGTGGCCATGAAGTACGCCTGCCGGGTGCTGGAACTGCTGCGGGAGGGCAAGGACCCCTCGCCGCCGCACCTGCCGGTGGTGTTCTTCCGCGACCTGGACGACCGCAAGCAGTTGCGGGTGGCGCGCAACTACATCGAGTCC
>DASTHR010000131.1:0-16136 GCA_035718105.1 Burkholderiales bacterium | reverse complement strand
GGCGCGGGTGCTCAAGCCGGGCGGCAGCGTCCTGATCCTGGACAAGTTCCTGCGCCCCGGGCAGCGCGCGCCGTTGCGCCGGGCGCTCAACCTGATCTCCCGCCACATCGCAACCCGCCTGGACGTCGTGTTCGAGGAGGTCCTGGCCCGCGTGCCCGATCTCCGCGTCCATTCCGACCAGCCGGCGTTCGCGGGCGGGTGGTTCCGCAGCATTCGGCTGGTGAAGCAGTGAAGATTGAAGGAAAAAAGTAGATGCGCCTCGCGGCGACGATCCTTGTGCTGTCGCTTGCGGGATGCGTGGCGCCGCCCACGGTCCCGCCAAAACCCGAGCCCGGCGCGGCGGTGAGTCTGCAGGCGATCAGCTTCGCCGCGATTCCCGGCTGGCAGGCGGACGATCTGGGCGCCGCATGGAAAGCGTTCCAGAGCGGCTGCCGGGCGCTGCGCAAGAAACCCGAGTGGCGGGAGGCTTGTCCCGACTCGGATGCGCCTTCGCCTTCATCGCAGGAGGCGCGCCGCTTCTTCGAGGGGCGCTTCACCCCCTACCGGGTGGTGAACCCGGACGGCAGCGAGGAGGGCTTGATCACCGGCTACTACGAGCCGGTGCTGCGCGGGAGCCGCAAGGCGTCCGCCGTGTTTCGCCATCCGGTATACGGCCTGCCCGATGACCTGCTGGTGGTGGACCTCGCGGAGTCCCGCCCGGAACTCAAGGGCCTGCGCCTGCGGGGACGGCTCGAGGGCCGAAGAGTGGTGCCGTACTGGACCCGCGCGGACATCGAGAACGGTCGCGCACCCCTGCGGGGCCGCGAACTCCTTTGGGTGGACGATCCGCTGGACGCCTTTTTCCTCCAGGTGCAGGGCTCCGGCCAGGTGCGGCTGGAGAACGGTGAGGTGCTGCGCCTGGGCTACGCAGACCAGAACGGCCACGTCTACACCTCCGTGGGACGGGTGCTGGCGGAGCGCGGCGACCTGTCAGTGGAGGAGGCGTCGATGCAGGGCATACGCGCCTGGGCCCGGAAAAACCCGGAGCGGATGGCGGACCTGCTGAACCAGAACGCGAGCTACGTGTTCTTCCGGGAGCTTCCGCCCGGCTCCCCCGGGCCCGTGGGCTCCCTGGGCACGCCCCTCGCCGCGGGCCGGAGCCTGGCGGTGGACCCGCGGGTAATTCCGATGGGCGCACCCGTATTCCTGTCCACCCGGATGCCCGGCGGCGGCGATCCCATTCAACGCCTGATGGCCGCCCAGGACACCGGCGGCGCCATCAAGGGCGCGGTTCGCGCCGACCTGTTCTGGGGTTCCGGCGACGAGGCCGGGAAACTGGCGGGGGTGATGCGGGAACCCGGGCGGCTCTGGGTGCTGCTGCCCCGGGGGCAGCCGCCCGAGACCTTCCTGCCGAAGTAGCCGGCTACTTCACCTCGTCCAACTTCTTCTCGATCTGCGCCACCGGGTAGGCGCCGGGAATGCGGCTGCCATCCCTGAAGATGAGCGTCGGCGTGCCGCTGACCTGCAGCTTGCGCCCCAGTTCCACCACCGGCTCGATGGGCGCCTTGCAATCAGCCTTGGCGGTGCCGGGATCCACCTCCCGCTGCATCATGTCATTGAAGGCCTTGACCGGATCCGGGCTGCACCACACCGCCTTGGACTTCTCGACGGAACTCGCCGAAAGGATGGGATAAAGGAAATAGTAGATGGTGACATCGTTGATGTTCGCCATCTCCCGCTCCAGCTTTTTGCAGTAGCCGCAATTGGGATCGGCGAACACCACCATGGTGCGCTTGCCGTTGCCGCGCACCGCCTTGACGGCATGCTGAAGGGGTAGGGTGTCGAACTTCACCGCCAGCAACTGGTTCTTGCGCTCCTCGGTGAGGTTCTTCATGCCCGCGGTGTCCACGATGTCGCCCAGCAGGATGTATTTCACCTTTTCGTCGGTGTAGATGATCTCACCCTGCACCACGACTTCGTAGAGGCCCAGGTGCGTGGTCTTCTTGACGCTCTCCACCTTGGCGTTGGGCAGCTTGGCCTCCACGGCCTTTTTCACGGAGGCTTCGTCAGCAAGCGCGGCGCCGGATGCCACCATGGCAGCCAGCAGCAGGCCGCGCAGCGTGTTCTTGATCATGGTTCGGTTCCTCAGGGTCAAAGCAGATATGGACAGCCGCAACAGCGGCAGGTTGCGCAACAATCGGAAAAAGGGGGAAAGCTTACCCCAGCGCCCGCCGGATGAGAAAATTCTTTATCGGTCCCAGCTGCCCGGTCAGCCGCAACCCCAGGTTGCGCGCCTCGGCCAGGCCCGGAACCGCGTTATTGAAGAGCCTTTGCAGGCCGTCGGTGGTGAGTTGCATCGCCAGGACTTCCTCGCGACGCGCCCGCTGGTAACGCCGCAACAGCAGCGGGTGGCCGCAATCGGGCTGGGGGCCCCGCGTGCGAAGCACCGCGGCAAGTTCCCGCGCGTCGCCGAAGCCCAGATTCACGCCCTGGCCCGCCAGCGGATGCACGTTGTGAGCCGCATCGCCGATGAGGGCGAGCCGGGGCCCGATGCAGCTGCTGAGCCGCAGCAGCCGCAGCGGAAAGGCCGCGGCCGGGGTGATCAGCGACAGGTTTCCGGCGTCGGCACCCGCCGCCTCCGACACCCGGGCACAAAGCTCCGACGGGTCCAGGCCCACCAGTTCCCGCGCTTGCTCGTCCCAGAGCGACCACACCATGGAGACCCGGTTGCCGGGCAGCGGCAGCAGCGCCAGCACGCCGTCGCGGCGGAACCATTGGCGCGCGACACCCAGATGCGGAACCGTGGTCTCGAAGTTGGCCACCACACCCATCTGGCCGTAGGGTTGAGGCTGCCCCGGAATTCCCGCCTGGGTCCGCACCCAGGACTCGGCGCCGTCGGCGCCCACCACCAGCCGGGCCTCCAGGGCCCGCCCGTCCCGGAGGGTGAGCACGGCGCTGGACTCGCCAACGTCCAGGGCGGCGGGGGCCGCCGGACAGAGCACCTCGATGTTTTCCTGGCCCTGCAGCGCCTGCCACAACGCCTGCTGCAGGCGCCGGCTCTCGACGATGCAGGCGAGTTGCGGCAAACCCGAATCGTAGGCACTGAAGCGCAATTCAGAGCGGCCATCGTCGCCCCGGACCTGCATTTCCAGGACCGGCTCGACCCGCGCGGGGTCAATGCGCCCCCAGGCGCCCCATTGGTCCAGGAACCGGGCGCTGCCGGGGCTGATGGCGTAGACCCGGACGTCGAAGCTTCCATCCTCCGGAACGGCAGCCACCGGCCGCGGCTCCAGCAGCGCCGTGCGCAGCCCGCTGTCCCGCAGCGCAAGGGCCAGGCTCGTGCCCACCAAGCCCGCTCCCACGATGACGACGTCGAAAATCATGGGTCGGATTATAACAGCCGGTCCGGACCCTAACCGTTGACACCCAAAGGGCAAACCTACAAAATTCTGCCCCT
Organism: Burkholderiales bacterium; assembly: GCA_035718105.1. Classification (GTDB taxonomy): domain Bacteria; phylum Pseudomonadota; class Gammaproteobacteria; order Burkholderiales; family UBA6910; genus UBA6910. The sequence continues at coordinate 12,700 of DASTHR010000131.1, read as the reverse complement.
CGCGTCGCGCGTCGGCCGGGTGCTTCGCTCGGCGGAAGCACCACTCAGGCACGCCACTCAAGCTGTTGATTTTCTGGTGATGTAGCTCAGCTGGTTAGAGCACGGCACTCATAACGCCGGGGTCGGTGGTTCAAGCCCACCCATCACCACCACATTCAGGAGCCCCGCAGCCTGCGGGGCTCTTTTTATGTCCCGGGACAGATCAGCCTCATCGCTCGCGACCTCGGTTGAACACCCCGGACCCCCTGTGGTATCGTGACCTCATGCGTAACGCGCTGGTTATCTTGGCAATTTTTTTAAGCATGGGCGCCGCGATGGCACAGCAGCGTTCTCTGCCGGAGAATGTGCGGCCCGGCTCCCTCCGCGACTACCGGTATCCCGAGGTCGACATTAGCGGCCGATGGTATCGCCTCGCGCCCGGCGTACGCATGCTCGACCAGCGAAACATGACCATCCTCCCCACCATGCTGCAGAATCCGGGGCCGGTGGCCTATACCCTCGACGCCTACGGCCTCGTCACCCAGCTCTGGCTGCTCACGCCGCAGGAAGCGGCGGCCCTCAAGCCGGTCAAGAAGTAGGCCGGCTGTTCTCGAAAGCGCGCTCCCGTGGCCGGGAAGTATTTCATCCAGACCTTCGGCTGCCAGATGAACGAGTACGACTCGGACCGCATGGCGGACCTGCTGCGCGCCGAGGAGGGCATGGAAGCCACTGATGATCCCGCGCAGGCCGACCTCATCCTGGTCAACACCTGCTCGGTGCGGGAAAAGGCCCAGGAAAAGGTGTTCGCGCAACTGGGCCGCTGGCGACCTCTCAAGCGCGAACGCCCGGGGCTGATGATCGCGGTCGCCGGCTGCGTAGCGAGCCAGGAAGGCGAGGCCATCGTGCGCCGCGCGCCCTATGTGGACCTGGTGATCGGTCCGCAGAGCCTGCACCGCCTGCCGCAGATGCTGCGGAAACGGCGCGAATGCGGGCGTGCCCAGGTGGACATCTCGTTTCCCGAGATCGAAAAGTTTGACCACCTGCCTCCGGCGCGGGTGGAGGGACCCGCGGCCTTCGTCTCCATCATGGAAGGCTGCAGCAAGTATTGCAGCTTCTGCGTGGTGCCCTACACCCGGGGCGAGGAAGTGTCGCGTCCCCTGGACGATGTGCTGGCGGAGGTGGGGGGCCTGGTGGCCAAGGGCGTGAAGGAGGTGACGCTGCTGGGGCAGAACGTGAACGCCTGGCGCGGCGCCATGGCCGGCGACGAGAGCGCCGACTTCGCGCTGCTGCTGGAGCACCTGCAGGAGATGCCGGGCCTGGAGCGCATCCGCTTCACGACCTCCCATCCCCGGGAGTTCACCCCGCGCCTGATCGACGCCTACAGCCGGCTGCCGAAGCTGGTGTCCCACCTGCACCTTCCGGTGCAGTCCGGGTCCGACCGCATCCTCGCCGCCATGAAGCGCGGCTACACCGTGCTGGAGTACAAGTCCATCGCGCGCCGGCTGCGGGCCGCGCGCCCGGACCTGTGCCTCGCGACCGATTTCATCGTCGGCTTCCCCGGCGAGACCGAGGCCGACTTCGAGGCGACGCTGAAGCTGGCGCGCGACGTCGGATTCGACGCCAGCTTCATTTTCATCTACAGCCCACGCCCCGGCACGCCCGCGGCGGAACTGCCGGACACCACGCCGCACGAGGTGAAAGTGCAGCGCCTGGAACGGCTCAAGGCGCAGCTCGAGGGCCAGGCCATGGCCGTCAGCGAGGCCATGGTGGGGAGCGTCGAGCGCGTGCTGGTGGAAGGGCGATCGAAGAAGAATCCCTCGGAGCTGACCGGGCGCACTGCCAACAACCGGGTGGTGAACTTCGCCGGGGCGCCGCGCCTGGTGGGGCGGTTCGCGGACATCCGCATCAGCGCCGCGCTGCCGCACTCCCTGCGCGGCGAGATCGTGCTCAGGGAGGCCCTTGAAGCATAAGCCGTTCGACCTGGCGTTCACGCCCGTGGACAACCAGCGGCTCGCCAACCTGTGCGGCTCCCTGGACGAGAACCTGCGCCAGATCGAGAGCGCCTTCGACGTTTCCATCTCGCGGCGCGGCGAGCGCTTCAGCGTCGCGGGCAACCCGCAGCAGGCGGGCCTCGCCGCCCAGGCCCTGGAGCGGTTTTACGCCAAGGCCCAGGATCACCTCTCCCTGGAGGAGATCCAGCTCGGGCTGGTGGAAGTGATGAATCCGCGCCACGGCACCGACCGGGAATCCCCGGCTCTGATCACCCGGCGCGCCGACCTGCACGGCCGCACGCCGAACCAGGTCCAGTACCTGCGAAACATCCTGGAACACGACCTCACCTTCGGCATCGGCCCCGCCGGCACCGGCAAGACCTACCTCGCCGTGGCCTGCGCCGTGGACGCCCTGGAGCGCGACGCGGTGAAGCGCATCGTGCTGGTGCGCCCGGCGGTGGAGGCCGGCGAGCGCCTGGGCTTCCTGCCCGGCGACATGGCGCAGAAAGTGGACCCCTATCTGCGGCCCCTCTACGACTCGCTCTACGACCTGATGGGCTTCGACAAGGTGGAGAAGATGTTCCAGCGCGCCGCCATCGAGGTCGCGCCCCTCGCCTTCATGCGCGGCCGCACCCTCAACCAGTCCTTCATCATCCTCGACGAGGCCCAGAACACCACGCCTGAGCAGATGAAGATGTTCCTCACCCGCATCGGCTTCGGCACCAGGGCGGTGGTCACCGGCGACGTCACCCAGGTGGATCTGGCTCGGGGACAGAAGAGCGGGCTGGTGGAAGCGCAGGAGGTCCTGGCCAGCGTGCGCGGTATCGCCTTCACCTGCTTCCAGTCGGAGGATGTGGTGCGCCATCCCCTGGTGCAGCAGATCGTCAATGCCTACGAGCGCTACGACAGGCCGAAGTAGGGGGGCGAGCCCCCGGCTGCGGCTCACGCTGCAGAACGCGGCTCGCTCCCGGACCCTGCCCCCGGCGGCGCGCTTCCGGCGCTGGGCGCGGGCAGCCCTGGCGCGGGATGCCGAGATCACCCTGCGGGTGGTGGGCGGCCCCGAGGGGCGCCGGCTCAACCGCGACTACCGCGGCCGCGACTATGCCACCAACGTGCTGAGCTTCGGATACGGCACGGAAACGCCTGTTTCGGGGGACATCGTGCTGTGCGCCCCGGTGGTGCGCCGCGAGGCGCGGGAACGCGGCATCAGCGCCGAGGCGCACTATGCCCACCTGACGGTGCACGGGGTGCTGCACCTTCAGGGCCATGACCATGTCCGGCGCCGGGACGCGGAGGCGATGCAGGCGCTGGAAACTCGGATCGTCATGGCGCTGGGTTATGCTGATCCCTACGGTGAAGATGCGGAATGAGCAACGGGTGGCCGCCCATCGAACCTGCCCCACCACCCGTAACCTGAGGCCGGCAATCAACCATGGATGACGACTCCCACAAACCGAGCTGGCTCGAGCGCCTGGGCGCCCTGCTGATGCGGGAACCCGAGGACCGGGACCAGCTGGTGGAACTGCTGCACTCGGCCTACGAGCGCAACCTGCTGGACGCGGACGCCCTGTCCATGATCGAGGGCGTGCTGCAGGTTTCGGAGACCCCGGTGCGCGACATCATGGTGCCGCGGCCCCAGATGGACGTCATCGACATCAACGAGACACCCGACCAGTTCATTCCCCTGGTCATTGAAACCGGCCACTCGCGCTTCCCGGTGGTGGACAAGGACAAGGACGAGATCCTGGGCATCCTGCTTGCGAAGGACCTGCTGCGCTACTACGCCGGCGAGGAGGAGTTCAAGGTGCGCGAGATGCTGCGGCCCGCGGTGTTCGTGCCGGAGTCGAAGCGCCTCAACGTCCTGCTGCGGGACTTCCGCGCCAACCGCAATCACATGGCCATCGTGGTGGACGAGTACGGCGGCGTCGCCGGACTCGTCACCATCGAGGATGTGCTGGAGCAGATCGTGGGGGAGATCGAGGACGAGTACGACTTCGACGAGGCGGAAGACAACATCGTCCGCGACCTCTCCGGGCACTACCGGGTGAAAGCCAGCACCGAGATTCCCGACTTCAACGCGGCGATGGGCTGCGACTTCAGCGACGACGACTACGACACCGTCGGGGGGCTGGTAACCGGGCACTTCGGGCGCCTGCCCAAGCGCGGCGAGCAGACGACAATCGGAGCGCTCAAGTTCATCGTACTGCGCGCCGACAGCCGGCGGGTGCACACGCTGCTGGTGGAGCGGCTTGGCGCGAAGGGTGAAGGGTGAAGGGTGAAGGGCAACGCGTAAGCGGAGAGCCGCAAGCAGGAAGCGGGCACCGATCACCGCATACCCTTCACCGCTCACTTCCGTCACCCGTCCCTCACCGCTGGCACCTGCCTGGCGCCCTGCTGCTCGGGGCCGCCAGCGTCGCGGGGTACGCGCCCTTTCACCTGTTCCCGCTGCCCGTGCTCGGCCTGGCGGGTCTGTTCTGGCTCTGGTCGAGGGTGGAAAATTCGCGGGGCGCGGCCCTCACGGGCTTCGCCTTCGGGCTGGGGCTGTTCTGCACCGGCACCAGCTGGATCTACGTCAGCCTGCACGACTTCGGCGCCATGCCCGCGCCCCTGGCGGGCCTCGCCACGTTTCTATTCTGCGCGCTGCTGGCGCTGTTTCCTGCGACCGTGGGCTGGCTGCAGGCGCGCATCCCGCTGGCCCCCTTCCCGCGCTTTGCACTGCTGGTGCCGGCGCTGTGGGCGCTTTCCGACTGGTCCCGGTCCTGGTTCCTCACCGGCTTCCCCTGGCTCGCAACCGGATACTCCCAGGTGCCGGCGAGCCCCCTGGCGGGCTTCGCGCCGTTGCTGGGGGTGTTCGGCGTCTCCCTCGCCGCCGCCCTGAGCGCGGGCCTGCTGCTGCTCGCCGCGGAGCGCAGGTTGCCCGGTCCCGCGGGTTGCGCCACGGCGCCCCGGGCCTGGCCCGCCATCGGACTGCTGGGCGCGCTCTGGTTCGCCGGCTTCGCCCTGAAGCAGGTGGACTGGACTGAGCCGGCCGGCGGCTCCCTGAAGGTGAGCCTGCTCCAGGGCAACATCACCCAGGACCTCAAGTGGCGCCCCGAGAAGGCGCTTGCCACCCTCGACACCTATCTGCGCCTCGCCCGGGAAGCGGAGGGCCGGCTGGTGATCCTGCCGGAGACGGCGCTGCCGCTGTTCCGCCACGAAGTGCCGCCGGAGTACCTGGAGGCGCTGGCGCGCCGGGTAAAGGGGACCGGGGGCGACCTGCTGGCGGGGATGCCGGAGCTGACCGGCCCGCGAGAGTATTACAACAGCATGGTGAGCCTGGGCGCCTCCCCGACCCAGGTGTACCGGAAGCACCACCTGGTTCCCTTTGGCGAGTTCGTGCCCCTGCGCCCGCTGTTCGGCTGGGTCATGAACTGGCTGCAGATCCCGCTGGGGGATTTCTCCCGGGGCGCGCCGACGCAGGCGCCGCTGGCCGTGGCGGACCAGAAGGTGGCTGTGAACATCTGCTACGAGGACGTGTTCGGGGAGGAGATCATCCGCCAGCTGCCGGAGGCGACCCTGCTGGCCAACGTCAGCAACGACGCCTGGTTCGGGCGCTCCCTCGGTCCGCAGCAGCACCTTCAGATCGCCCAGGCGCGGGCGCTGGAGACCGGGCGCCACCTGGTGCGCGCCACCAACACCGGCGTCACCGCGGTCATTGATCCCCGGGGCCGGGTGCTGGCGCGGGCGCCCGAATTCACCACCACCCGGCTGGAGGCCGAGGTGACGGGCCACACCGGCGCCACACCCTACGTGCGCTGGGGAAACTGGGCCGTGGTGCTCGCCTGCGCGGCAATGGTTCTCGGACCGGTCGCTGCGGCGCGACAGAGGCCGACAGCTTAGTCGCGGAACCCGGCCCCGAAGCCGCCGGTCTATAATTCCCGTCCCGATTCGAACCTGAAGGAGACCATCATGCCCCGCATTTTCGCCGCTATCGCGGCGCTGCTGCTGAGCACCGGCGCTTGGGCCGCCGCTCCCGCCATCGTGGACTCCGCCTTTGTCGCGGAGGCGCAGAAGCGCGGCGCCATCATCTGGGACGTCCGCAGCGTCACCGCCTACAAGGAGGGCCATATCCCGGGCGCAGTCAACATCGGCGACGTGGGTACGGTGCTGCGCGACGAGAATACCGAGGATTACCTGGCGCTGCCGGCACTGGAAAGGATTCTGGGCAACGGCGGAATCGATCCGGCAAAGGAGATCGTGGTCTACGGACCCAAGGGCAATTCCTTCGTCTACTTCGCGCTGGTGACGCTGCAGAACTTCGGGGCACGGAACGCCCGCATTTATCACGGCGGCATCGAGGACTGGAAAGCCGCCGGCATGCCGGTTTCCACCGAAACCACCACCCTGCCGCCGGTGACACTGAAGCTGCAGCCCAAGCCCGGGGTGATGGTCTCGACTCCTGAGGTGGTGCAGAGGTTGGGCAAGCCGGACGTCCAGATCGTGGACGCCCGCACCCCGAAGGAATACACCGGCGATGACATCCGCGCCATCCGCGGCGGGCACATCCCCGGCGCGGTTAACATACCCTATGAGGAGAACTGGCAGGATCCGGAGAGCCTCAAGAAGCTGGCTGCCAGGCAGACCGCCAGCACCGCAGGCCTGGCCCTCAGGCCCAGGGAAGAACTGAAGGCGCTCTACGCCAAGCTCGACCCGGAAAAGGAAACCATCGTCTACTGCCAAAGCGGGGTGCGCGCCTCCGAAACCGCCACGGTGCTCAAGGAACTGGGCTTCCGCGACGTGAAGGTGTACGACTCTTCGTGGCTCGGCTACGCGGCGCAGCTCGATGCCCCGGCGGACAGCGCCAAGTTCTTCAATGTCGGGCTGCTCAACAGCCGCATCGCGGGCATGCAGCGGCGCATCGACACCCTGGAGAAGCAGCTTTCCGAGACCCAGGCCCAGTTGCAGCAGGCGGTATCGGTGCAGGCGCAGAAGCCCGGCGCCTGCATTAACTGCTGAATCTCCGCCGCGCCAAGAACAAGGGCCGCCTCGGGGCGGCCCTTCCGTTGCCGGGTGCAGCCCGCTACTTGATCTTGGACTTCATGGGGTCGGCGCCGTAGCCCAGCGCCTTCCAGTCCATGCGCTTGCCCGCGCCATGGCAATCGCTGCAGCCCAAGGCCTGGTTCTTGGGCACCACCATGTGGTTCACCTTCCAGTACATGTCGCTCTCGGCCCAGCCGAACTGGCCGCCGTAGTTGAGCCCGGCCGCGGTCATGCCGTCGGCGATGGCCTTGTTCCAGTCCCAGTGCTTCCAGTAGCCGCCGAACAGCTGCGGCACCGCGAACACGTTGTTCACCGAGTCATAGGGCGTCTTGCCCTGCATCACCTTGAACGGCGTCACCTTGGACCTGGAGTCGTCCTTTGACCCCAGCGGGAAGTTGAGATGGGTAACCCTGGCCGGATCCATCTTCTCGCCCATCAGGTAGCGCTCGGTGGTTCCGTTGAACCACATGTACACCGGCTTCGCGTCCTTGACCCACTTGAAGCTGCCCTTCTGCTTGTCGTAGGTCTTTTCCCCGTATTCGTCCTTGGGCGCCGGCTGGTCCTTGCCCGCCGTGGACCAGTCCCACCACACCAGGGTCGGCAGGGTGCGCGAGAAGCTGGGGATGTGGCAGGTCTGGCAAGCCACCTTCTTTGCATGCTGGTTGATCACCTTGCTCTTGTGGGGGCGTCCGGCGTGGCAGTCGCTGCAGTCCAGGGTGAGCCCGCCCTTGCTGGCCGAGACGGAGAGGGCCTGCCCCGGGATCTGGTGTTTCTCGGTCTTGTGGCAGGAGGTGCAAGTCATGTTGGGGCCGTCTACCGCCATATGGACGTCCATGCCGCGCTTGGGCGCGCCCATGGAGCTGTCCAGGTCCCCATGCTTCACGTGGTCGCCACCGCCGCCGAAGAAGTGGCAGGCGCCGCAGGTCTTGCGGCTGGTGGGTCCCACGTTCTGCGCCACCTTCACCAGGTCCACGGGCTTCCATTTCTTGCCCGAACCCGGCGGGAACTCCTTCTCCTCGTAGGCGGGGTGGCCCGCGCCGGTGGGAAACTTCTGGTAGGTTCCGGTGGTGTCGTGGCAGATCAAGCAGTCCACGTTCTCCGCCTTGCTGAAATCAAAGCTGCCGTCCTTCCAGCCGAAGCCGGCGTGGCAACTGGTGCAGCGCGGCTCGTTGGAGGGCAGCGCGATGCAGAAGTTGTTGACGCCGTTCTTCTTGCCCAGGTCCACGGTGCCCTTGCCCGGGACCTCCTGCGTCCGGCTCCAGCTCCAGTGGACGGTCTTCATGAAGTCCTGGGCCTCCTGCTTGTGGCACTTGAGGCAGGTCTTGGTGACCTCCGGGCCGCTCGCGAAGGGCCCCTTGATGGCGGCGTGCTCCTCGATGACAGCGCGCGCCGGGCCGGCCGCAAGCAGCGTCAGGATCAGGAAGGCTCCCATTTTTGCCAGTCGTATCATCTTCTTCTCCCCGAGTGTGAATGGATGCGGGTTCCCGGTGGCCAGCTTGCGCCGGGGTCCAAGCCCCATTATTGATCTGGATCAAATAATATTAGCGGCCTCTAATATTAAGGGCGGATGTGCCCCCCTTGAGTCGCCGGCCGCCGCCTCTGCCGAATCACCAGGGCGGAGTCCATGCCAGTCCGCCACCGTCGCGGGCTATCTGCGACCCCCCGGGACATCGTAGAATCCGCATTTTTCCCGCCGATCCCATCCCCCATGCTGACGTTTCAACAGGTGATCCTGCGCCTCCAGGAATTCTGGGACCGTCAGGGCTGCATCCTGCTCCAGCCCTACGACATGGAGGTCGGGGCCGGAACGTTCCACACCGCCACCTTCCTGCGCGCCCTCGGCCCCGAGCCTTGGAACGCCGCCTACGTCCAGCCCTCGCGCCGGCCCAAGGACGGGCGTTACGGAGACAACCCCAACCGGCTGCAGCACTACTACCAGTACCAGGTAGTGCTCAAGCCCTCGCCGGACAACATCCAGGAACTCTATCTCGACTCCCTGAGGGCGCTGGGCATCGACCCCAGGGTGAACGACATCCGTTTCGTCGAGGACGACTGGGAGTCTCCCACCCTCGGCGCCTGGGGCCTGGGCTGGGAGGTGTGGCTCAACGGCATGGAGGTCACCCAGTTCACGTACTTTCAGGAAGTCGGCAGCCTCGCCTGCAAGCCGGTGCTGGGGGAAATCACCTACGGCCTGGAGCGCCTGACCATGTACCTCCAGGGCAGGGAAAACGTGTTCGACCTGGTGTGGACGCCGGGCGTCACCTATGGCGATGTCTATCACCAGAATGAAGTGGAGCAGTCGAAGTACAACTTCGAGCACTCCAACGTGAACTGGCTGTTCGAGCAGTTCAACATGTACGAGGCCGAGGCGAAGCGCCTGCTGGAGCTCAACCTGCCCCTGCCCGGCTACGAGCAGGTAATGCGCTGCTCCCACACTTTCAACCTGCTGGACGCCCGCGGCGCCATCTCGGTCACCGAGCGTGCCGCCTACATCGCCCGGGTGCGGGCGCTGGCGCGACTGGTGGCCCAGGCCTATTACGATTCCCGGGAATCCCTCGGCTTCCCGATGCTGCAGCGGGCCCCCAGGGCCGCGTGACGGGATACGCCATGCAAGAAAACCTGCTCGTGGAACTGCTCACGGAGGAACTGCCCCCGAAGTCGCTGGCCCGCCTTGGGGAGACCTTCGCCGAGGCGCTGGCCGCCGGCTTGCGCCAAGACGGCCTGCTCGCGCCGCAGAGCAGGATCACCTGGTTTGCCACCCCGCGCCGACTGGCGGTCCACGTAACAAACGTGCTGGAGAAGGCGCCGGACGCCGAGGTGCTGGTCAAGGGTCCTTCCGTGAAGTCCGGTCTGGACGACCGCGGCGCGCCCACTCCGGCGCTGCTGGGATTCGCGAAAAAGCGCGGTGTGGCGGTGCAAGCGCTCGAGCGCATCACCGATGGCAAGCAGGAGGTTTTCGCTCACCGCGACCTCGCCACCGGGACACGGCTGGAGACCAGCCTCGATCTCAAGGTCGAGGACGCCTTGAAAAGGCTGCCGGTGCCCAAGATCATGCGCTGGGGAGCGGGCGATGCGGAGTTCGTTCGCCCCGTGCACGGGCTGATCATGCTCCACGGCAACAACGTGGTGCCGGGGAAAGTGCTGGGCCTCGCGAGCGGCAACCGCACCTGCGGCCACCGCTTCCTGGGCGACGGCGACCTTACCATCTCGCACCCCGACGAGTATGCGCCCTTGCTGGAGCAGAAGGGCGAAGTAGTGCCAGGGTTCGGGACGCGGGTGGAGCGCATCCGCGAGGCCCTGGCTGCGGCGGCGGGCACGGCGAGACTTGCCGCAGGAGAGGATCTGCTCTTGGAGGTGGCGGCGCTGGTGGAGTCGCCTGTGGTGTACGAAGGCCGCTTCAGCGAGGCGTTCCTGGAGGTGCCGCAGGAGTGCCTGATCCTGTCCATGAAGCAGCACCAGAAATATTTTCCGCTGCTGGACCCGGAGAGCGGCAAGCTGCTGCCGCGCTTCCTCATCGTCTCCAACCTGAAGACCGCGGATCCCCGCCACATCGTGCAGGGCAATGAGCGGGTCCTGCGGGCGCGGCTCTCCGATGCCCGCTTCTTCTTCGACCATGACCGGAAAATCCGGCTCGAGGAGCGCGTGCCGCGCCTGGGCCAGGTGGTGTACCACAACCGCCTCGGCAGCCAGCTGGAGCGGGTGACCCGCATCCAGAAGCTGGCCGGCACCATCGCGCGCAAGCTGGGGGCGGATGTGGAGCAGGCGGAACGCGCCGCGCGGCTGTGCAAGGCGGACCTGCTCACCGACATGGTGGGCGAGTTTCCCGAGCTGCAGGGCACCATGGGACAGTACTACGCCCGCCACGACGGGGAGCCGGAAACCGTCGCCCGCGCCATCGAGGCGCATTACCACCCGCGTTTCGCCGGCGACACTCTTCCCGAGGGGAACATCGCGGCGGCGGTTGCCCTGGCCGACAAGCTCGAGACCCTGGTGGGCATCTATGGCGCCGCGGGCGCGCCCACCGGTGACAAGGACCCGTTCGCCCTGCGCCGCCACGCCCTGGGCGTGCTGCGCATCCTGTCGGAGAAGGCGCTGCCCCTGGACCTGCTGGCGCTGCTGCAGGCGGCGCGGGCCCAGTTCCCCGCCGAGGTCATCGCCGAGAGCGTCGCCCTGGACGTGCACCAGTTCATGCTGGAGCGGCTGCGCAGTTACCTGCGGGAGCGGGACTTCCAGCCCGACGAGATCGACGCGGTGGTGAGCCAGAACCCGACGCGCATCGACCTGGTGCTACCGCGGCTGGCGGCGGTACGGGAGTTCAAGAAGCTGCCGGAGGCGGCGGCGCTGTCCGCGGCCAACAAGCGCATCCAGAACATCCTCAGGAAGACCCAGGTGCCCGAGGCGGCACCGGACCTGGCCCTGATGCAGGAAGAGGCGGAGCGGGCGCTGTTTGCCGCCACCGCGCATCTGGTCCCGGTGGTGGGATCGCTGATGGACAACGGTGACTACACCGACGCCCTGCGGGCGCTTTCCGGTGCCCGGGCCGAGGTGGACCGCTTCTTCGAGGAGGTCATGGTCATGACCGACGAACCCCTGGTGCGCACCAACCGGCTCGCCCTGCTGCGCCAGCTCGGCGAGCTGATGAACCGGGTGGCTGACATCTCCCGGCTGGCCGCCTAGCGGCCACGCGGGCGCCGAGAGCTGTGAGCGGCGGGCTGTGAGCGGTAGAATCCCGGGCGTGGACGCTGCTCACCGCTCACTACTCACTGCTCACCGCCCATGAAGTTAGTCATCCTCGACCGCGACGGCGTCATCAACTACGACAGCGACGAGTTCATCAAGAGCCCGGAGGAGTGGAAACCGATCCCGGGCAGCCTGGAGGCCATCGCCCGCCTGAGCCAGGCGGGCTACCGGGTGGTGGTGGCCACCAACCAGTCCGGTATCGGACGCGGGCTGCTGGACATGGGCACGCTGAACACCATCCATGACAAGCTCAACCGTGCGCTGTCGCCCCTTGGGGGCCGCATCGACGCGTTTTTCTTCTGCCCCCACGGGGCGGAGGCGGGCTGCGGCTGCCGCAAACCCGCCATCGGCATGTTCGAGGAGATCTCCCGCCGTCTCGGCGCGGAGCTCGAGGGCGTCCCGGCGATCGGTGACTCCCTGCGCGACCTGCAGGCGGCGGAATCAGCGGGCGCCCAGCCGGTGCTGGTGCTCACCGGCAAGGGCCGCCGCACCCTGAATGGCGGGAACCTGCCCCCGTCCACCCGCGTCTTCGACAACCTGGCCGAGGCCGTGGACGCGCTGCTTTCCTGAACCCGGCACCGCTGCGGATTTCGCTGACTCCCGTATCCGACGATGATCTGGCTTCGCTCGGCGCTGTTCACCCTGCTCCAGGTCGTCATCACTCCGCTGTTCTCGGTGCTGGCGCTGCTTACCTACCCGCTGCCGCCGCGGGGGCGCTATCGCATCATCCGGCAATGGGCAAACCTGTTCATGTGGCTCGGGAAGGTGATCCTCGGCATCCGCTACCGGGTGCTGGGCGCGGAGCGCATTCCGGAAGTCCCCAGCATCGTGCTTGCCAAGCACCAGTCGGCCTGGGAAACCATGGCGTTTCAGCGGATCTTTCCGCCGCAGGTCTGGGTGCTCAAGAAGGAACTGCTGCGCATCCCCTTCATCGGCTGGGGACTGGCCATGACCAGTCCCATCGCCATCGA
>DASTHR010000130.1:0-4586 GCA_035718105.1 Burkholderiales bacterium | reverse complement strand
TTCACGCTGGAGGCGAGGTTCTCCAGCAGCGACGATTTCGTGGTCCTGTTCGGGCACTCGGGTTCCGGCAAGACCCTCACCCTGCGGGCGCTGGCGGGCCTGGACCGGCCCGACGAGGGCCTCATCCGCGTCGGGGGCAAGGTGCTGTTCGACTCCCGGCGCGGCATAGACCTGCCCGTGCGCAGGCGGGGCGTGGGCTATCTGTTCCAGGATTACGCCCTGTTTCCGCACCTCAGCGTGGCAGAGAACATCGGCTGCGCCCTGCGGCGGTGGTTCGAGCCGCGGCTCGGGCGCGAGGCGCGGGCGCGCGTGGAAGCGATGCTGGAGGTGTTCGAGCTGTCGGAGCTGCGCGACGCCCGCCCCCGGGAACTGTCGGGGGGCCAGCGGCAGCGGGTGGCGCTGGCGCGGGCGCTGATCCGCGAGCCCGACATCCTGCTGCTGGACGAGCCGTTCGCGGCGCTCAACCCGCTGCTGCGCACCCGGATGCGCAAGGAACTGGCGCGGGTCCAGGCCCGCTTCGAGGTGCCGGTGGTGCTCATCACCCACGACGAGCACGATGTGCGGGAGTTCGGGGAAACCCTGCTGGTGTTCGATCGCGGGCGGGTGGCGAGCGCCTGGCCCTTCAAGCGCCTGGTCCAGGACGGCGATGGCGGCGCCAGGGAGCGGCTCGGCGCCGCGCTGGAGGCGCTGGGCGCCCCGGGCCTGGCGGCGGCGCCGGGATACTGAAGGGGGAAGAGTTGCGAAAGGGCGGCGTCCGGCCCCCCCGAAGTCCGCTGTGGTGTGGGGCGCGCCGGTCAACCCAAAAGCCGTAATTCATTGCCACAAGGACACAGATATTACGTAGGGCGCAATAGCGAAGCGTATTGCGCCGAGGGCGGATCACTCATGGCGGGTTACGCTTCGCTAACCCGCCCTACGTTCTCTGGCGGCGGCGCCGGGATACTGAAACGGCGGGCGGGGAGGGCGAGGGTGGTGCCGGTCAGGTGCCGGCGGGCAACGCGCGCCGGATCCGGCTGAGCGGAACCTTCTGCACGCCGCGGGCCTGCTCGAACACCTTGAACAGCCCGCGCTCGACGCCGCTGGAGACCTCGAACTCGCGGTAGGCGCGATCCAGCAGCTCCCGGCAGGCGGCGCGGGCGTCCGCCTCGGGCAGTTCGCGCCAGCGGGAGCCGGCCTCCAGGTACTGGCTGAAGCGCTTGAGGATGTGCAGCCGGTTCACGCTCAACACCCGCGGGTCGTAGTCCAGGCCGAAATAGGCGAAGAATTCCTCGGCGCTGGAGAGGCGCGACAGTTCCGATGTCAGTGCGTCCATGCTCGTTCTCCTTGGCTGGCGGGCGCGGCCGGGACGGCCGTTTCCAGGTAAAAATGCATCAGGGCATCGGGGCCCGGGCTGCGCTTGTGGGCGACGGCGTAGGCGCGCACCCGGTCAAGTATCTCCCGCGCCTGGCCGTCGTCCAGGGTGACGCCCGCGTCGGCGAAGGCGCGCACCACGGCGCTGGACCCGGAGTGCTTGCCGAGCACCAACCGGTGCTCCCGCCCCACCAGCGCCGGGTCGAAGGCCTGGTAGTTGGCGCGGTGCTTGATCAGCCCGTCCACGTGGATGCCCGACTCGTGGGTGAACACGCCGGCGCCGACGATGCTCTTGTTGGCGGCCACCGGGCGGCCGGAGGCGCGCTCCACCAGCGCGCTGATGGCGGGGAGCATGCGCGCGTTGACGCCGGTTTCGATGCCGTGGAGCTGGCGCAGCGCCACCACCGCTTCCTCCAGCGGCGCGTTGCCGGCCCGCTCGCCGAGCCCGTTGACCGTGGTGCTCAGGTGGGTCGCCCCGGCCAGGGCCGCCGCCAGGGTGTTGGCGGTGGCGAGGCCCAGGTCGTCGTGGGCGTGCATTTCCAGTTCCAGGTGCGTGCGGCCGCGCAATTCGCGGAAGCGGTTGAAGGTGGCGAAGGGGTCGAGGATGCCCAGGGTATCGGCGAAGCGGAACCGGCGCGCGCCGGCCCGTTCCACGGCCTCGATCACCCGGGCCAGGAAGTCCATGTCGGCGCGGGAGGCGTCCTCGCCGCCGACCGCGACCTCGAGGCCGGCGTCCAGCGCCGCGGGCACCAGGCGCCCGATGGCGGAGAGCACCCACTCCCGGCTGCGGCGCAGCTTGTGGTGCAGGTGGATGTCGGACACCGGGATGGAGAGATTGACGAACTGCACGCCGCAGGCCCGGGCAGCGGCCAGGTCGGCGTCGCACATGCGGCCCCAGACCATGAGCCGGGCGCCCAGCCCCAGGGCCGCCACGGCGCGGATCGCCTCCCGCTCCGGCTCCCCCATGGCGGGTATGCCCACCTCCATTTCCGGCACCCCCGCCTCCGCCAGCGCCCGGGCGATGGCGAGCTTCTCGTCCGCGGCGAAGGCCACGCCGGCGGTCTGCTCGCCGTCGCGCAGCGTGGTGTCGTTGAGGGTGATGTGGGGCGCGTGCATGGAAGTGTCGGGTTCGCGGTGCCTGCCTTCGCTCTTGCAAGATGAATGCCAGGGCCAGGTCGAAGCGATTCGAAGCGTGTCTTCAATGCGTTACGGGCTTGCGCCGCCTTCCCGCCATCGGCCGAACCCTACATTTGTAGGGAATCGGACATTGCGACGCTGCGGCAGCGCCCTCCGCATGGAACTCCCGGTCCCGCGCTGTCACGACACTGACAACTCGCCGGACTAGGCTCTGGCCTCCGTCAACTCCCAAGGAGGCTTCCATGAGTCATTCCGGAATCTTGCGCTCCATTTTCGGCGCGGCGTTCGCGCTCGTCCTCGCCGTCCCCGCCCAGGCGGCGGGGCCGCTGGTGATCGGCCATCGCGGCGCCAGCGGCTACCTGCCGGAGCACACCCTGGAGTCCTATGCCCTGGCCATCGAACTGGGCGCGGATTTCATCGAGCCCGACCTGGTGGCGACGAAGGACGGCCACCTCATCGCCCGCCATGAGCCCAACCTGATCGCCACCACGGACGTAAAGGACCGCGCGGAATTCGCGGACCGCCGGCGCACCGCCGTGGTGGACGGCTTCCCGGAGGAGGGCTTTTTCGCCTCCGATTTCACCCTGGCGGAGATCAGGCAGCTGCGCGCGGTGCAGGCCTTTGGCGAGCGCCCGCAGCAGTTCAACGGCAGCTTCGGAATCCCCACCCTGGAGGAGATCATCGAGCTGGCGAAGCGCAAGTCCCGGGAGCAGGGCCGCACGATCGGCATCTACCCCGAAACCAAGCACCCCACCTACCACCGGCAGTTGGGCCTGCCCCTGGAGCGGCGGCTGGTGCAGGCGCTGCGCGAGGCGGGATGGAACCGGCGCGAGGCGCCGGTGTTCATCCAGTCCTTCGAGCAGTCCAACCTGAAGGAGCTGCGCCGCCTGACCCCGGTGCGGCTGGTGCAGCTGGTGGACGCCAACGACGTCAATCCCGATGGCACCCTGGACTTCACCGCGCCCTTCGACCGGCCCTATGACTGGACGGTTTCGGGCGATCCGGCGCTCACGGCGCGCAGCTTCGGCTTCTTCGCTACCGACGCCGGGCTCGACGAGATCGCCACCTACGCCGACGGGATTGGCCCGTGGAAGCGCTACATCGTGAGCACGGCGGCAGCGGGGCTGCCGGGCCCCGGGGAGGCGAGCCGCCGGCTGCTGCCGCCCGGCGACCTGATCGGGCGCGCCCACCAGCGCGGGCTGCTGGTCCACACCTGGACCTTCCGCAACGAGCAGCGGCGGCTGGCCGCGGATTACGCCGGTAACCCGGTGAACGAGTACCTGCAGTTCTACCGCCTCGGCATTGACGGCGTGTTCTCGGACTTCCCGGACACGGCCGTGGCCTCGCGCGTGCTGTTCGAGCTGGAGCGCAACCCGGACGGGGCGCGCTGCCTGACCGGCGACGTGGATGGTCCGCGGCGCCTGCGCCCGGATTGCCCTGACCGCAACTGATTTCTCCATCGCCGGAAAAAAAGACGGCGGAACCGCGCAGGCGGTTCCGCCGTTTTCTTATCGAGGAACTACTTGCCGGAGCCGCTGCGGTTGTTGTGGTTGTCGTCGCCGGCCTCGAGCTCGATCTCGTCTTCGTCGACGTCCGCCGCGTCATCGGCGTCGTTGCAGCCGCGGCACTGGTGCACGCCATCGTCTTCGACCCCGTCCTTGGCGAAGGCGACGGGGGTGGCGCCGAGGACCAGGGCGAGGAGGGCGGCGAGGGTGGTGATCTGCTTGTTCATGGTGAATCTCCTGTCTTTGGTTGGGAGGGTTGCGTGGGGGAATTCATCCCGCCACCTCCCATACAGCACATCGCGTGCCAGTCACGGACTCCGCCCGCTTCGGCGTTCCAGGTTTCTGAATCGCAACGGATTGGAAATTCGCGAATGTTGCGATTCGCAAACCGGTAACGGTGATGTCACGGCATATGGCCCGGGCGCGGGCCATATGCCGCGGTTTTGTTGCCGCGGCGTTGCGTCCGCATGACGTAAGCTCGCGGATTTGCAGTCCTGGCCGCGGCGCGCCGGTGCTACCGCTTGCGGTTCAGGATTTCCGTGAGCGCCTCGCCGTCCACGGTGGGCGCCGGCGTCACGCCCAGGATCCTCATGA
>DASTHR010000129.1:0-3342 GCA_035718105.1 Burkholderiales bacterium | reverse complement strand
CCGCGGCGCCCAGCGCCACCGCTGGTACCGGAATCCCATCCAGGAGAAGATGTCCAGCAGCGGTTGCAGAACCGAATCTTCCCGCGCCTCGGTCTCGGCCCAGGCGGCGGGCGTGGTGTCCACGCTGCGCCAGGCGCCGTCCACCCAGGCAAGGGCCCAGGCGTGGGCGTGGCGCCGGCGCGCGAGGTAGGCGCCCTCGCGCGGGCTGTACTCCTGCACCGAGTAACCCACGGCGTAGCGCGCCGGGATCCCGGCGCTGCGCAGCAGCAGCGCCGTGGCGGTGGCGAAGTATTCGCAGTGCCCGCTGCGGGAGCGCAGCAGGAAATCCTCCAGCGCATGTTCGCCGCCGCGCCCGCCCGCCTGGAGCGAATAGCCGAAGCGCTCGTCGAAATGGCGCCGCAGCGCCTGCACCGCCTCCGCCGCGCCGAGTTCCCGCAGCCGCAGGCCGTCGGCGACCTCCCGCAGCACCGGTTCCAGCCGCGCCGGCACCCGCAGGTCGAATTCCCCCGGCTCGGCACGCTCCGAGCCGGGACGGAAGGTCGCATCGAAGGCGAGGAAACCCGGCCCGTCGATCACGCGCACCGCCCCATAGGGGTTGCGTTCGAGTCCGCCTGCCGGTAGCGCTGCGATCCGGCGCGTTCCCTCGGCCAGGGGCAGCAGCCCGCGGCCGTCCCGCAAGGTCATTTCCACGCGCACGACCGGGTCTTCCGGATCCGGCTGCGCCAGGGTCCACGCGGAGCCGTCGTCCTCGCCGGGCACCGGCTCAAACTTGCCCTGCTTGGCCAGCCAGGCACCGTCATGGTAGACGCTGTAGGCCGCCTCCCGCAGCAGCAGCGGCGCCTGCGTGCCGGGGCCGGGCCGCACCCGCAGCACCACCTTGCCCGACAGCTTGAGCTCGCCGATGCTGCCGATGCGGGTGACCGAGCGCGAGGGGTCCGCGTCCAGGTCCAGCCAATCGGAAATCCATTCCAGGACCGCTTCCTCCACCCAGCCCTGGGCCCGCACCAGGCCGGCCTGGGTGCCCCACCCCGCGGCCGCCGCCAGCGCGAACAGCGCCGCCCAGACCACACCGCGGGTTCCGGGCGGCCGCGCCGGCCAAAGTGCCCAGCCCGCGAGCAGGGCGGCGCCCGCAAAGAGCGCGGGTCCGGCGCGAGGTTCGGCGCTCGCGGCCAGCATGCACACGGCGAGAAAGGCGAAGCGCACGTCCACCTCCGGCACCGGGTCCTCCCCCTGCAGCCGGGGCGCGCGCAGGGTGAGGAACAGGGCGTCCAGCCCCACCCGGCCGGCGCTGCTGCAAGACTGCGCCAGCACCAGCGGAAACACCGCCACCGGCGACCAGCGCAGGATGCCGAACATGGCGTGGGGGAAGCCGGTCACGACGAAGTGGTAGCCGATCACGGTGATGAACAGCAGGGTGCACAGGTCCGCCACGCGGTGAAAGTCCCGCCGCGACAGCTCGAAGCGCCATCCCACCCAACGCGCCAGCTCGAGCACCAGCGCCATGGGTATCGCCGCGGCCAGCAGGCCCGTCTGCCACCCCCACACCAGCAGGCCGGCGCCCAGGAGCAGCGGCGGCGGATTCATAGGGCGGCGAGCTGCTCCCCGAGTCGCCGCGGATCGAGCAGATGGAAGTGCTCCGGCAGGTCCGCCATGGGGCCGGGGTCGGGCGCCGGGCGCTTGGCGTCGGCCAACACCAGGACCTCCAGCGGGACCCGCAGCGCCCGCAGCCGTCGCACGAGATCCTGGCGTGGCGGGTCCCAGTCCAGCAGCACGCATACCAGCCCGCTCAGCAGGCCGGCGCGGGCGAGCACGGCGCGGGAGAGGCGCGCAAAGTCGCCGTCGCCGGCCGGCTGCACCGCGGCCAGGATGCGCAGCATGCCTTCCAAGGGAAGCTGGCCGCGGCCAGCGGTGAAGGTGTAGGCGCGGTCGCCGACAAATACCAGATCCAGCATGGAGTCCGCGCCCCGGGGCGCGCAGGCGAAGGAGGCGGCCACGGAAACTGCCGCCTCGAACTCCGTCCCCGCTTGCCGCCCCGCGAAGGTGTCCAGCGCCAGGGCGCTGCGCACGAAATACTCGTCCTGGCATTCCTTCACCACCGGCCTGCCGGTGCGCGCCCAGCTGCGCCAGTGCATGCGGCGCAGGGGATCTCCCGGGCGATACTCCCGCAGCGCCACGAACTCCTCCGAGTCGCCCACCTTGGAAGCCTGGGCGACGCCGCCGGGCTGGTAGCGCCGCGCACCCTGCAGCGCCCGCGCCCGGGTGGGATAGCGCGGCGGCAGCACGATCAGTTCGCCGGGCGCGGCCCGGTAGGTCAGCGCATAGGAAAGCCCCAGCGGATCGGGCAGGGCGAGGGCGGTGGCGGCAAAACGCAGCACCCCGCGCCGCCGGGGCGTGAGCCCCATGCGCACCCGGGCCTCGCCCCCCGCCGCCAGCCTCTCCAGCACCGCTTCCCGCACCTCGGCGCCCCGGGCGTGCCGCAGCAGCCGCTCCCAGCGCTGATAGCCCACCCGGCGGTCGAACCAGTTGCGCTTCTCATCCCCCGGTGCCCGCGCATCGCGAAACGCCTCGTAGTCGGGAAACGCATCCTCGAGATGATCGCGCAGCGTGGCGCCCTGCAGCTCGCGTCGCCCCTCGTTGATGACCACCAAGGTGTATTCCAGCGGCTCGCCGACGGTGGCGTAGGTCGGAAGGACGCGTCGCGCCGCGAAGCGCGGCCGGCGCGCCATGGAAAGCGCAACGCTGAGCCCCAGCAGCGCCAACCCCAGGGCGAACACCTGGTAGGCATTGGACTGGCGGGTGTCGGCGCCGAAGGCCGCCGCCAGGGCGAGTACCGATGCGGCCAGGGCTCCGGCCGGCGTGAGCCGCCGCCGCAGCCAGCGGCCTGCCCGGTAGACATGGCGGAAGGCGCGGTAGAGGATCTTCATGGGGCGGCGGCCCTCACCTCGGGGCGGCGACACCCTGGAGTATGTCCCGCATCACCTGCCGGGCGGTGAGCCCCGAGAACTTCGCCTGCGGGTCGAGAGCGAGGCGGTGGGCTACCGCCGGGATGGCGATTTCCTGCACATGGTCCGGCAGCACGAATTCCATGCCGTCGAAGGCCGCCAGCGCCTGGGCAAGCTTCATCAGCGTGATGGAGGCGCGCGGACTCGCGCCCAGGGCGACGCCGGGACGCCCGCGGGTCTGCGCCACCAGCTGCACGATGTAGGACTTGACCTCATCGCTCACCCGGACCGCGGCGATGGCCGAGCGGATGGCGCGCACCTGCTCCAGGGAAAGGCAGGGCCGGATGTCCTCCAGCGGGTGGTGCAGCGCCTGCCGGGTAAGGATCTCCACCTCGTCCGC
>DASTHR010000128.1:0-12982 GCA_035718105.1 Burkholderiales bacterium | reverse complement strand
TGGCCTCGTTGGCCACCGCCCGTTTCAGGGTCGCCTCGGCGGTGTCCATCTCGCTCTTCGACGGGACCTTGCCGCCGGAGAGTTCGGACACCTGGCGGAAGCGCGCCAGGATCGCCCGCGCTTCGTCCGCGGTGGCCTGCGCTTGCAGCACCTGCGCCTCGGCGGCGGCCAGGCTGGCGCGGGAGCGGGTCACGGCGTCCTGCAGCTTGGACAGGTCCAGCCGGGCCAGGACCTGTCCCCTGCTCACCCGGTCGTTGTCGTCCACGAACACCTTGTCCACGATGCCGGAGAGTTCGCTGCCCACGTCCACCTGGTTGGTGGGCTGGAGGTTTCCAGTGGCAGAGACCTTGACCACCAGGGTGCCCACCGCAGCCGCCTCGCTGCGGTAAGCGGGAGCCGCGGCATCGTCATTGCCGCGCACCAGCAGGTAGCCCAGGCCGGCCAGCGAGATCAGCACGGCCGCGGCGAGCATCCGGGAACGGTATGGGGCGAAGCGGCCCCCGCCGTCGCCGAGGAGGCTCTCGATCCGGCTGGCCCGCCGGCCGGGTGTGTTCTGGGAATTGTTCATGAGGGCTCCTCGCCGGATGAGGGCACCGGCGACCAGCCGCCGCCGAGGGCCTTGTAGAGCTGGATCTGGGCGGTGGCCAGCGCGCCGGTCCCGCCCGCGAGTTGTTCCTCGAGGCTGAGCAGGGTGCGCTGGGCGTCGAGCACCGCCAGGAAATCGGTCAGCCCGCTGGCGTAGCGCTGCTCGGCGATCTGCATCGTCTGGCGCGCCGACTGCGTCGCCAGTTCCAGGCGGGCCAGGCGCTCCCCGGCGTTGGCCACCGACACCAGCGCGTTCTCCACATCCTGCAGCGCCACCAGCACCGCCGCCCGGTAGGCAATCCGCGCCTGCTCGACAAGGGCGTCCTGGACCTCGATGTTGGCGCCGATGCGGCCCGAGTCGAAAACCGGCGCGGTGACGGCGCCCAGCAGCGACCAGGCCGCCGCGCTGCCGTTGCCCAGCGCGCCGAGGGTGAGCCCCTCGCGTCCCAGGAATCCGGCCAGGTTGAACACCGGGTAGCGGTCGGCCTCCGCCTGGGCCAGGCGCGCGCTCTGCGCGGCCAGCCGGCGCTCGGCGGCGCGCACGTCGGGACGATGGCGCAGGGTATCGGCCGGGATGCCGGCCGTCACCACCGAGCCCGCCAGCGGGACCGCGGCGGTGGGCGCCAGCCGCTGCTGGAGAGTGCCGGCCGGGCGGCCCAGCAGCACCGCGAGGCGGTTCTGCGCCTCGACCACCGCCGTGCGCAGCGCCGGCAGCGCGGCACTGGCGCTCTCCAGGTCGGTCTTCGCCTGGGCGACATCGAGTTCCGACACCAGGCCGGCCTGGAGACGCCAGCGGGCCAGGTCATGGGTCTCGCCGCGGGCGATGACCGTGGACTCGGCCACCGCCAGGCGGCGCTCCGCCGTGCGCAGGTCCACATAGTTGAGCACCACTTCCGCGACCAGCGACACCTGTGTGTCGCGCAGATTCTCGCCGCTCGCGTCGAGGTCGGCCTGGGACGCCTCGACGCCGCGGCGCAGGCCGCCGAAGATGTCCGGCTCCCAGCTCGCGTCGAAGCCGGCGCTGTAGAGCTCGACGGTGGCGCCGGAGCCACTCTGGCCGCTCAGTCCGGTGCGGGAACCCGAAGCCGACACGCTGACCGAGGGCCCGAGCTGCGCCCCCGCCAGGGCGCGCCGCGCCCGCGCCTCGCGCAACTGCGCCCGCGCGGTCGCAAGGTCGAGGTTGGCGTCCAGCGCGTCGGCCACCAGGCCGTCGAGCACGGGATCATCGAACACCCGCCACCACTCCGCGAGCACCGCGACGTCCGGCGGCCGGCCATCGGCCGCGGCGGTCCACTGCGCGGGGGCTTCCACCCGCGGCGGGTAGTAGTCGGTTCCCACGGTGACACAGCCGGCCAGCGCCAGCGCGGCGATTCCGGCCAACGCCCGATTCCGGCACCCAAGGGCCGACGCGCACCCGGCAGACCTCACCCCCCCGCTCCCCGATTCCATGATGACCCCATGATAACTTAGCGATGCGGGCAAACCGTTTTCGGAGAGGGGCAATCCGGTAACAAGTTATTGCAGGCCGCGACCCCGTTACAAACTGTTACGCTTGCCCCGCGGATACAGGAATCGACAGAATGAACAGGGCGTGTTCGGGCCTGCGGGCCGTCGGTCCGCTGACGGCCGCGTCACTGCTGCTTGCGGGCTGCGCGACGGTGGTCGTCGCGCCGACAGCGCCGGAGGAACCGGTCAGCGTCTTCCTGCTCGAGCACGGCGGGCACGCGAGCCTGGTGCTGCCCGGGGGCGAGCGGGGCCTGGTGCGCTACGCCTACGGCGACCTGCGCTGGTACGCCCTGGGGCAGACCGGGCCCGCCGAAGGCCTCGCCGCCCTGCTCGGGGAGACGCCCGCAGCTCTCGGGCGGCGCGAACTGCGGGGGCCGGCGGATGCGGAAACAGTGCGGTCGCAGGTGCGCGAGGGAATCCAGCAGTTGTACGAGCTGCGCGTGGCGCGCGCGCGGAGCGAGCGGCTGCGCGCCGACCTCGACGGAATCTACGCGGCGAACCGCGCCACCCTGGTCTACAGCGCGACCTACGACCTGGAGTTCGTCCGCCACCCCGTCCCGTACTCGGCGCGGCACAACTCGAACTTCGTCATGGCCGGCTGGCTCACGGCGCTGGGGTGCGAGGTCCAGGGCGCCGGGCTGATCACCAACTGGCGCGTGGCGACCCCGGACGCCGGGCAGTCCTCGTCGCCTTGAGTCGCCCGTGGCGCTGTAGAATGTTGCCCGGCCGGGTCCGGGCGCGGCCGACATCAGACATCACGACGGGAGACAAGACGTGACCAACGGCACCCCCTCCATGGAATCCACCGCGCAGACCCACACCTGGCGTTTTTTCCGCGCCGGCGGCTTCGACCAGGTCCGGCTCGACAGCGGCCCCGACCTGCTGAACCTCGACCGGCTCGACCAGAAGCTGTGGCTCGCCCTGAGCTGCCCGAGCCGGGGCCTGGAATTCGATCCCCGCACCCTGGAGCTGATCGACACCGACCACGACGGCCACGTGCGCGCGCCCGAGCTGATCGGGGCCATCAAGTGGGCCGGCGCCCTGCTCCGGGATCCGGAACTGCTCGCCCGGGGTGCCCCGGAGCTTGAGCTCTCCATGATCCGCGACGACACCGACGACGGCCGGCGGCTGCTGGCCTCGGCCCGGCAGATCCTCGCGAACCTGGGCCGGGGCGGCGCCGACCGGATCACGGTGGCGGACACCGAAAGCAGCGAGAAGATCTTCGCCGAGACACCGTTCAACGGGGACGGCGTCATCACCGCGCGCTCCACTGGGGACGAGGCGCTGAAAAAGCTGATCGGCGAGATCATCGACTGCCTGGGCAGCGCGCCCGACCGCTGCGGCGACCCGGGCCTGGACGAGGAGCGGGTCAACGCCTTCTTCGAGCAGGCGGAGAAGTACGCCGGGTGGGCCACGCGGCCCGACGCGGAGGCCGCGCTGCTGCCGCTGGGCGCCGCCAGCGCCGATGCGGCCGCCGCGCTGGAAGCGGTGCGCGCCAAGGTCGACGACTATTTCACCCGCTGCCAGCTGGTGGCCTACGACGCCCACGCGGCGAAGGCCCTGAACGGCTCCGAGGAGGACTTCGCCGCGCTGGCGAAGCGCGACCTCTCGGTGCCCGCGGCGGAGATCGGGGCCCTGCCCATCGCGGTCGCGGCGCCCGGACGGGCAATGCCCCTCGCGGAAGGCATCAACCCCGCCTGGAGCGAGGCCGTGGCCGCGTTCAGGGACAGGTTGGTGACGCCGCTGCTGGGCGCGCGCCAGGAACTGTCGGCGCAGGATTGGGCCGGGATAAAGGAGCGCTTCGCCGCCCACCGCGCCTGGGCAGCCGAGCGGGTGGACACGCCGGTCGCGAAACTGGAGCTGCCGCGGCTGAGGGAAATGCTGGCCTCGGGCGCCAAGGCATCGCTCGCGGAACTCATCGCCCGAGACAAGGCGCTGGAGGCGGAGTCCAACGCCATCACCGAAGTGGAGCGGCTGGCGCGTTACCTGCGCGACCTGGGGGTGCTCGCCAACAATTACGTCGCGTTCCGCGATTTCTACACCGGGCGGGCCAAGGCCGTGTTCCAGGCCGGCACGCTCTACCTCGACGGGCGCAGCTTCGAACTCTGCGTGCGGGTGGAGGATCCCGGCAAGCACGGGGTGCTCGCCAGCCTGAGCCGGCTCTATCTCGCCTACTGCGAGTGCGTGCGCGGCGCGGAGAAGATGACCATCGCGGCGGCCATCACGGCGGGCGACTCCGACCAGCTCATGGTCGGGCGCAACGGCGTGTTCTACGACCGCCAGGGCCGCGACTGGGACGCCACCATCGTCAGGATCGTGGAACACCCGATCAGCATCCGCCAGGCGTTCTGGGGCCCCTACAAGCGCATCATCAAGATGGTGGGGGAGCAGATCCAGAAGTTTGCCGCCTCCCGCGCCAAGGCCGCCGAAGACAAGGCCGCCGCGGGGCTGATCAAGACCGGCACCACGGCGGCGGAAGCCAAGCCGGCGGCGCCGGCACCCTTCGACGTGGCCAAGTACGCCGGCATCTTCGCCGCCATCGGCCTCGCCCTCGGCGCCATCGGCACCGCCCTGGCCGCGGTGGTCACCGGGCTGCTGCAGCTCGCCTGGTGGCAGTGGCCGCTCGCCATCGCCGGGGTCGCGCTGCTGATCTCCGGCCCCTCCATGCTCATCGCCTGGTTCAAGCTGCGCCAGCGCAACCTGGGACCGCTGCTGGACGCCAACGGCTGGGCCGTCAACGCCCGCGCCCTGATCAACATCCCCTTCGGCACGACCCTCACCCAGCTGGCGAGGCTGCCCGAGGGGGCCGAGCGCTCGCTCAGCGACCCCTACGCGGACAAGAAGCGGCCCTGGGGCCTGTACCTGCTGGTGATCGTCGCCATCGCGGCCCTGCTCGCGTTCCTGTGGGTGTTCATGGGACGGGGCATCTGACCGCAGCAGCGACGCTGACGCCCGCGCCGGGTTCCCGGAACCCGGGTTGATTCGGGAAACGAGACCGGATGGAGCAGATCCACAACCTGTTCGATGACCTGCCGGACCGGGACGCGCGGGAGGAGACGCGGGAGCTTCTGTCGCGGCCCGGGGTGCGCATCGAGCGCATCGTGTCCACGGGCCAAGGCAGCCCGCCCGGATTCTGGTACGACCAGCCGCTGGGCGAATGGGTGGTGGTCCTGAAGGGCGAGGCGCTGTTGCGCTTCGAGGACGAGGACACGCCGCGGCGGCTCGGCCCTGGCCAGTTCGCCGACATCGCGCCCCATCGCCGCCACCGGGTGGAGTGGACCGATCCGCATCAGCCCACGGTCTGGCTGGCCGTGCACTACGCGCCCTGAACGGGGGCGCTCACCCTTCCCAGGTGTCGATCACTTCCCGCGCGGCGCGAAACGCGTCGACGGCGGCCGGCGCGCCGCAGTAAACCGCGGCGTGGAGCAGCACTTCCCGGATTTCCTCCGGCGTGCAGCCGTTGCGCAGCGCGCCGCGCACATGGGTTCGGATCTCCTGGGGCGCCCGGAGCGCGCACAGCATCGCGATGGTGACCAGGCTGCGCACATTGCGCGGAATGCCGGGCCGGGCCCACACCTCGCCCCAGCAATGCTCGTTCAGCCAATCCTGCAGCGGACCGCTGAATCCGGTCGCCGCCTGCAGCGCATTGTCCACGTACTCGTCGCCCAGCACCTCGCGCCGGATGGCCAGTCCCTCGGCGTACCGCTTGCTCGACATGGTTGATCCTCCTTTCGCGTTGAAACTTCGCCGCGATTGTAGCCCCGGGCGGCTCGCTACCCGACAGAAATCGTCGGGAATAAATCCGGTGCGGCTCCTGTTTACCGCAGCGTGTACCCCAAAAATAGCGGTGGCGACACCATGAATCCCACATCGGTTGCCGGTGCATCGGGTTTCCCGGCCAACTTGTCCGCCGGGGCACGAAAAATCGGTTGATCGAGGCAAATCGAACTTGTTGTGTACGACCGTTCCCCCGTTCCAACGGGGCGAGGCTGAAGTTCCCACACTAACGATGGAGGATAAGTGTCATGCGTAATGCTCTCTTTGCATTGATGTTGGGTATCACGGTTGCCGGCAACGCCTATGCGGACCGCGAAGACCGCTTCCACGCCAGTCTCCAGGGTTTCAATGCAGCCGGCGCGCAAATCCCCACCAATGCCAGGGGCGAGGCGAAGGTCGAAGTGGTCGACGGCGGCACCGCCCTGGCGTTCCGGGTGAACGTCGCCGGCATCGACAACCTGCTGATGGCGCATATCCACATCTCGCCCACACCGGTTAACGAGACCGACCAGGCGGGACCGATCGCGTTCTGGTTCGTGGGCGGCCCGCCGCCAGGAACCACCCTGACCGAGACCCTGAACGGCCGGCTGGCCGAGGGCTTCATCATCACGGACGCCGACGTGGTTTCCTGGGATCCCGAGGATGCAGACAACGGCACGGTCCAGGGCGTGATCAAGGCGATCCGGGAAGGCCGGGCATCGGTGGTGGTGCACACGGACGACCTCAATCCGGCGACGCCCACCGGCCGGGCCGGCGACTCGCGGGCCGGCGAGATCCGGGGCACCCTGCGCGCAACCCGCTGATCTGAACCATCGGACGGCGGATTCCCGCCGTCCGCGCGCTAGCGTCCCCTTCGCCGCTGCCTGCCGGCGCGGCAGGATGCGGCCGCCCGACCTACTTCATGACAGCTTACGGTCCACACTGCGCTACACTACCGTCCTCCGGGCACACACCGGAGCCTGCGCCTCATCCCCCTGACGCCGTCCCAGGATTCCGCTTGCGTTGGCGGGCATGGCGGCGCACACTGCGGCACCTCGTCAAAATGCAAGGTAACGGAAGGTAACGTATGGATACTTCGATGAACGCCTCGATTCTGCAGCATCTCAAAACCCATGGCGCACAGCTGGACTCCGAAATCGCCCGGGCGCTCCACATGCCGATGTCGCATGTCCGGAGCCACGTGTCGCAACTGTCGTCGTCGGGTGAGATCGTCTGCTGCAAGGTGACGCGATACGTCGGCGGGGAGAAGATCGAAGGCCTCAGTTACCGGCTGTCCTGCACCCTGCCACCGCCCGCGCGTGGTCCCAAGCCCGGAGCGAAGCGGGCCCCCAGCGTCCCGGAAAAGTAAGTCCCGCGCCAAGCGCCATCCGCGCGCAGCTGTTCCAGCGTCCGTGACGGGCGGCGCAGGCGTTCAAGACCCCATCCTGCGCCAGACCGTCGCCAGCCAGGGCTGTTGCGCGCGCGGCAAACCGGCCGGGCGATAGTAGTGATCGAGTTCTGCGAAGCCCGCCGCAGACAGATATCGCCGCCAGGTTTCCAGATCGTGATAGGCACCGTAGCGCTCGCCGGACCAGCCTTCCTCGTTCCGGCCGTGGGGATTGGAGCTGAACAGCACCCCGCCCGGCCTGAGGGTCGAATGCAGTTGCCCCAGCACCCGCGGCAACTCCTGGCCGGGTATATGGAACAGCACGGCGTTGGCAAACACGCCGTCGAAGCGGCCGGGCGGCAGATCCAGCGCGAGCAGGTCCTGCTCCCACACTTCGCACGCGCTGTGTGCGCGCGCCATCGCGGCCAGGCGAGCGGAGCCTTCTAGCCCCACCGCGAGGTGGCCGAGCCGCGTCAGCGTGGCGAGGTCGCGCCCCGGACCGCAGCCGATATCCAGTATCGCGAATGGCGGAGCGGCAACGATGTGCCGCAGCAGCGCCGCGATGTTCTGGCTCACGTCATGATCGCGCGTGCCGCGCCAGAAGTCCGCGGCGCGCTGGTCGTAATGCCCGACGGTGAGCGCGGTGATTCTTGCCAGTTCCTGCGTCGTGAGCTTCATGGCCGAGCGGAGGCGCCTGCCGGGTACGGCGTGTCGCGGTCAGAATATACCCTGATCGCCCCGCCGCCGGGGATGGCTTGCGAAAGCTGATAACCGGCGCGCGACGGACGCAGTGAAACCCTGACCGGACACGCCCAGGGGTCCGCGATTCCGCGGCCGCCAGATCGCGACATCCGACAGCGTCATTCCTGTTTTCCGACATCGAAGTCAGCGTATCTCGCAATGCCGTCCGTCCCTGCAGGGTTCATGGTTGTGGGGCGCAATGCGCTGTGCTAAAGGAAATGAGAAGCGACTGCTTTTCATAGAAGTGTCGCACATCGGGGAGGAACAGATTCGCGGAGGGTGCCATGAGCGACTCCGCGCTGCCCTGCCCGGAGCAGCGCTCTTACCTGATCAAGCGTAACTGCTCGATCGCTCCCCTGCCGTGCCTGGCATTCCTGCTGGGCCTGTCTCTGCTGGCGCTCGCGGTGGGCACCCTGTGGGCGTGGAAGGGCGCCTGGCCGGTCCTCGTTTTCGTCCTGATCGAAGTCGGCGGCATCGTGAGCGCGGTGCTGGTATGGGCGCGCCACGCCGGGGATTACGAGCGCATCGTGTTCGAGCGCGACCGCCTGATCGTAGAGGTGTTCGAGCGCGGCCACCTGGACCGCCATGAATTCGACCGCCGCTGGACCCGCTTGGTCACCGACGCGGGCGGCAGCCTGCGCCTCGCGGTGCGCTGCCACAACCGGGAAGTCGAGGTCGGGCGCCATCTCGACGAGGCGCGCCGCTCCGGCCTCGCCGCCGAACTCGGCAAGAACCTGCCGCCGATCCAGGCGCCATGGTGGTGAGCGCTATGGCGTCGAGGACCGCTCCCGGGCAGTTCTGGTTCCTCCTGGCCGCGGCGCTGCCGGGCCCCGCGGCCGCGGCCTGGGCCATCAACCTGCAGCCCCCGGCCACCGCGGTGGCGCGCGAGATCCACGACCTGCACAACCTGATGCTGGTGATCTGCGGGGTGATCTTCGCTGTGGTCGCCGGCTTCATGAGCTACGCCCTGTGGGCGCACCGCAAGTCCCGCGGGCGAGTGGCGGCGAGCTTCCACGAGAACACCCGACTCGAGATCGCCTGGACGGTATTGCCGTTCCTGGTGCTGGTGGGCATGGCCTGGCCCGCCACCACCGCCCTGGTGGCCATGCGCGACACCGCCGAGCCGGAGCTCACCATCAAGGCCACCGGCTACCAGTGGCGCTGGGGCTATGACTACCTGCGGGGCGAGGGCGAGGGCATACGCTTCGTGAGCGCCCTCGCCACCCCGCGCCCGCAGATCACCGGCCAGGCACCCAAGGGCGAGCACTACCTGCTGGAGGTGGACGAGCCGCTGGTGGTGCCTGTGGGCAGGAAAGTCCGCATCCTAACCACCTCCAGCGATGTGATCCATTCCTGGTGGGTGCCGGCCTTCGGCGTGAAGCAGGACGCGATCCCGGGATTCGTGCGCGACGCCTGGTTCCGCGCCGAGCGGGAGGGCGTGTACCGCGGCAACTGCGCCGAACTCTGCGGCAAGGATCATGGCTTCATGCCGGTGGTGGTGGAAGTGGTCTCGCCCGAGCGCTACGGCGCCTGGGTGGCGCAGCGGCTCGCGGCGGCCCGTGAGTCCGCCGACCGCGTTTTCACGATTGATGAGCTGAGGGCCCGGGGCGAGAAGGTGTACGCCGCCAACTGCGCCGCCTGCCATCAGGCCGACGGGCGCGGCCTGCCGCCGGCGTTCCCGCCCTTGGACGGGTCCGCGGTGGTGACCGGCCCCCGCGCCGCGCAGCTCGAGACGGTCCTGCACGGACGGCCGGGCACCGCCATGGCCGCCTTCGGCAAGCAGCTCTCGGACCAGGACATCGCGGCGGTCATCACCTACACCCGCAACGCCTGGGGCAACCGGACCGGAGAGGCGGTGCAGCCGGCCGAAATCCGGGCGGCGCGCGGGACCGGCGGCTAGGAGGTCGAATGGAAATCGCACACCATACGGGCCACGCGCCCGCCCACGGCCCGCGCGGGATCACGCGCTGGATCACCACCACCAACCACAAGGACATCGGCACGATGTACCTGGTGTTCAGCGCCACCATGTTCTTCGTCGGCGGCATGATGGCCATGACCATCCGCATGGAGCTGTTCCAGCCCGGCCTGCAGCTGGTGGCGCCGGACGTCTTCAACCAGCTGGTGACCATGCACGGCCTGATCATGGTTTTCGGCGCCATCATGCCGGCCTTCGTCGGCTTCGCCAACTGGCAGATCCCGCTCATGATAGGCGCCCCCGACATGGCCTTCGCGCGCATGAACAACTGGAGTTTCTGGCTGCTGCCGCCGGCGGCGCTGCTGCTGACGGGCTCCTTCCTCGCCCCCGGGGGCGCCACCGCCGCCGGCTGGACGCTCTATGCCCCGCTCTCGATTCAGCAGGGGCCGGGCATGGACCTGGCGATCTTCGCCATCCACATCATGGGGGTCTCCTCCATCCTCGGCGCCATCAACATCATCACCACCGTGCTCAACCTGCGGGCGCCGGGCATGACCCTGATGAAGATGCCCATGTTCTGCTGGACCTGGCTGATCACCGCCTTCCTGCTGATCGCGGTGATGCCGGTGCTGGCCGCGGCGGTGACCATGCTGCTGGCGGACCGGCACTTCGGCACCCACTTCTTCAGCGCCGCGGGGGGCGGCGACCCGGTGCTGTTCCAGCACATCTTCTGGTTCTTCGGCCACCCCGAGGTGTACATCATGATCCTGCCGGCCTTCGGCATCGTCTCCCAGGTGATCCCGACCTTCGCCCGCAAGCCGCTTTTCGGCTACGCGTCCATGGTGTACGCCACCGCCGCCATCGCGATCCTGTCGTTCTTCGTCTGGGCGCACCACATGTTCACCACGGGCCTGTCCCTGGGCGCCCAGCTTTTTTTCATGTACGCCACCATCCTGATCGCCGTGCCCACGGGAGTGAAGGTGTTCAACTGGGTGGCGACCCTGTGGCGCGGCTCCATCACCTTCGAGACCCCGATGCTGTTCGCCCTGGGCTTCCTGTTCGTGTTCACCATCGGCGGACTCACCGGGCTGATCTGCGCCATCGTCCCGGTGGACGTTCAGCTCCAGGACACCTATTACGTGGTCGCGCATTTTCATTACGTGCTGGTGGCGGGCTCCCTGTTCGCGCTTTTCGCCGGCACCTACTACTGGCTGCCCAAGTGGACCGGGCACCGTTACGACGAGCGCCTGGGCCAGTGGCACTTCTGGTGCTCGATGATCTTCTTCAACGTCGCCTTCTTCCCCATGCACTTCCTGGGGCTGGCGGGAATGCCACGGCGCATCCCGGACTACGCCCTGCAGTTCGCCGACTTCAACGTGATCTCCTCCCTCGGGGCCTTCGGCTTCGGGCTGTCGCAGCTCCTGCTGCTGGCGGCGATCGTGAAGTGCGTGCGCGGCGGAGAGCCGGCCGCGCCCCGGGCCTGGGACGGCGCGCAGGGACTGGAGTGGCTGGTGCCCTCCCCCGCCCCGCACCACACCTGGGAGCAGCCGCCGCGGCTGCCGTGAGCGCCATGGACAGCGTTGCCAGCGCCAACCGCCGCACCCTGGTGAAGCTGGGCCTGGCTTCGGCGGGCATGTTCGGCTTCGGCTTCGCCCTGGCGCCGCTGTACCGGACCTTCTGCCGGCTCACCGGCTTCAACGAGCTGGGCGGCGCGGGAGACGGCGCGCGCGACGTCGCGGCGGACCGGTCGCGCAGCGTGCGCCTGGAGTTCGACGCCAACCTGCGGCTCCCGGGCTGGGAGCTGCGGCCGCTGCAAACCAGCGTCACCGCGCACCCGGGAGAGCCGGTGCAGGCGAGGTTCCTGCTGCGCAACCTCGGGCCGCGCGCCGCGATCGCCCAGGCCGTGCCCAGCTACGCGCCGGCCGGCGCAGCGCCCTTCCTGACCAAGCTGGAGTGCTTCTGCTTCGCCCGCCAGGCCCTGGCGCCGGGCGAGGCGCGGGAGCTGTTCGTGACCCTGGTGGTGGCGCCGGGCCTGCCGGCGGAGGTGCCGGTGGTGACCCTGTCCTACACCCTGTTCGAGGTGGAGGGGCCGGCACCCCTCGGGAGGGCGTCATGAACCACGCGGACCGCTATTACGTGCCGCCCCCCAGCCACTACCCGATCCTCGGCGCGGCAGCCCTGCTGCTCCTGGCCCTGGGCGCGGCGCTCTGGGTGAACGGCAGCGCTTCGGGGCCCTGGGTGAGCGCTGGCGGTGCCGCGGTCCTGGGTTACATGCTTTTCGGCTGGTTCGGCACCGTGGTCCGGGAGTCCACCGGCGGTCGCTACGGCGCGGGGGTGGATCGCTCTTTCCGCTGGGGCATGGCGTGGTTCATTTTCTCCGAGGTGATGTTCTTCGCCGCCTTCTTCGGCGCCTTGTTCTATGTCCGGGTGCTGGGGCTGCCCGACCTCTCCAGCGCGGAGCACCAGGAACTGCTGTGGAAGGGCTTCGAGGCGCAGTGGCCGGAGCGGGTGGCCCCGGCCCCGGTGGATCCCTACACTCCGATGCAGGCCTGGGGCATCCCGGCGCTGAACACGGTGCTGCTGCTTTCCTCGGCCGTCACCGTCACCTGGGCGCACTGGGGGCTGCTGGCGGGGAGACGCGCCCGGGTCAGTCTCGGCCTGGTCCTGACCCTGCTGCTGGGCGCAGCCTTCCTCGGGCTGCAGGCCTACGAGTACGGCCACGCCTACCGCGAGCTTAACCTGACCCTGTCCTCGGCCGTCTACGGCTCGCTGTTCTTCTTCCTCACCGGCTTCCACGGCCTGCATGTCACGGTCGGCGCCATCATGCTGGCGGTGATCCTGGCCCGGGTCATGGCCGGGCATTTCCGCCCCGACGACCATTTCGCGTTCGAGGCGGCGGCCTGGTACTGGCACTTCGTGGACGTGGTCTGGCTGTTCCTGTTCGTGACCGTGTACTGGATCTAGCAGGCTGTTGAAGAACTCTCCGGGAGCCGCGTTTGTCACGAAAAATGCTCAGATGCGAGGCGCGCGACGAAGGTCGTAGCCGAGCCTACGATGCCGAGGAGCGCAACGACGCAGATGGGCATTTT
>DASTHR010000127.1:0-2290 GCA_035718105.1 Burkholderiales bacterium | reverse complement strand
GACTGGCTCGCGAGGCAGGGCATCCCGGTCCCGGCGTCGCCCAACAGTTGGGCGACCCGGAGCGGCGGCGGCCTGGTGGCGCGGCTCGGGATTTCGGAGTTCCTGCTGGAGGACGGGCCCGCGGGCGATGCCGCCGCCACGTTCGCGGCGGCGATGACGCCGTCACGCGCCTGGCCGGTGCTGCGCCAGGATGCGGCCCTGGCCCTGCGCGGCGGCGCCCTGCCGGAGTTGCTGGCACAGACCTGCGGCGTGAATTTCCGCGACCTGGAGGCCGCGCGCCGACCGGTGGCGCTCACCATGGTGGCGGGCGTGGCGGTGACGCTGATCCCGAGCGAGGAAGGCGGGGTCGCCGGCTGCCGCGTGTGGTGCGACGGCAGCTACGGCATTTACCTGTGGCGCAGCCTCCTCGGCATCGCCGAGGAACTGGGAGGCGGCGCGGCGGGCTGGAGTTGGTGGTTTCCGGGATGATCGCTTAATCGGGAGGCAATGATGACGCCGGCAGAGGCCAAGAAATTCCTGCAGAAGAACCAGGTGAAGTTCGTCCTGGCCCAGTTCGTCGACATCCACGGCGCCGCCAAGACCAAGGCCGTGCCGGCCTCGCATTTCGGGGACATCCTCGACCCCGGCGCGGGCTTCGCCGGCTTCGCGGTCTGGGGCCTGGGCATCGATCCCCACGGCCCCGATTACATGGCGGTGGGCGACCTGGACACCCTGAGCCTGGTGCCCTGGCAGCCGGGCTTCGCCCGCATCGTCTGCAACGGCCACGTGCACGGCAAGCCCTACCCCCACGATTCCCGGGTCACCCTGCTGTCCCAGGTGGAGCGGCTCAGGCAGCGCGGGTGGACACTGAACACCGGGCTGGAGCCGGAGTTCTCGGTGCTGCGCCGGGGCGACAACGGCGGCGTGGTCCCCTGCGATCCCACCGACACCCTGGACAAGCCCTGCTACGACTACAAGGGCATGTCGCGCAGCCGGGTCTACCTGGAGAGGCTGGTGGACGCGCTGAAGGCGGTGGGCATCGACGTCTACCAGGTGGATCACGAGGACGCCAACGGCCAGTTCGAGATCAACTACACCTACTCCGACTGCCTGACCTCCTGCGACCACTACATCTTCTTCAAGATGGCCGCCTCGGAGATCGCCAATGAGATGGGGCTGATCTGCTCCTTCATGCCCAAGCCCTTCGCCAACCTGCCCGGCAACGGCATGCACATGCACATGTCGGTCTCGGACGGGAAGAAGAACCTGTTCGCCGACCCGAAGGACCGGCGCGGCCTGGGGCTGTCGAAGCTCGCCTACCACTGGCTGGGGGGGCTGCTGAAGCACGCCGGCGCCCTGGCGGCGCTGGCGGCGCCCACGGTGAACTCCTACAAGCGGCTGGTGGTGGGGCGCTCCCTGACCGGCGCCACCTGGGCCCCCGCCTACATCAGCTACGGCGACAACAACCGCTCCAGCATGGTGCGGGTGCCCGGCGGGCGGCTGGAGCTGCGGCTGCCCGACGGCTCCTGCAATCCCTATCTCGCCACCGCGGCGGTGATCGCGGCGGGGCTGGACGGGGTGGAGAACCAGATCGACCCCGGCGAGCCCCACAACGTCAACCTGTATGAACTGACCCCCGAGGAACTGGCGCAGCAGGACATCAAGGTGCTGCCCCAGAGCCTGCACGAGGCGCTGGAGGCGCTGCGGGCGGACCAGGTGATCCTCGATGCCCTGGGGCCGGCGGGCCGGGAGTTCCTGACCCTGAAGCAGATGGAGTGGGTGGAATACATGCGCCATGTTTCCGACTGGGAACTGCGGCGCTACCTAGAGTTTTTCTGAGCGGGCGCGCCCGCCACGGAGGAAGCGCGAATGTGCGGCATCGTAGGATTGCTGGTGAAGAAGCCCGGGCTGCGCGCGCAGCTCGGCGAACTGATGTACCCGATGCTGATCGGCATGACCGAGCGCGGGCCCGACTCCGCCGGCATGGCGGTGTTCACCGCCCCGGTGGCGGAGGGCCGGCGCAAGTTCAGCCTGTACTCGGGGGGTGATGACTTCAACTGGGCCGGGCTGGCCCATGATTTCCACGCCCACCTGGGGGTGCAGGCGGAGGTCGCGTCCAGGGGCAACCATGCCGTGCTCACCTGCTCTCTGGCGCCGGCGGCGGTGAAGGTCTGGCTCAAGGAGCACTTCCCCCAGCTGCACCTGCTGTCCGTGGGCCGCCATATCGACCTCTACAAGGACACCGGGACCCCGGCCCAGGTGGCGGAGCGCTACGGCTTTCGCGGCCTGGCGGGCACCCATCTGGTGGGCC
>DASTHR010000126.1:0-8091 GCA_035718105.1 Burkholderiales bacterium | reverse complement strand
ACGTAGAGGAAACGGCCGGCGCGGTCGAAGCGCGCGATGATGTCGGGGGAATGCTCCGCCAGAGCCGTGTACTCGTGCTCGCGCCGCAGCAGCGCCTCCTGCGCCTGCTTGCGCTGCGTGATGTCGCGGATGATCGCCTGGCGATGGGGCTTGCCGGCGGCCTCGAAGATGCGCGCGCTCACCTCGACCGGGAACACCGTCCCGTCGCGGCGGCGGTGCAGGGTTTCGTAGATCACGCCGTCCCGGGTCCATTGCAGCGGATCCCGGTCGCCCTCCGCGGACACGCCGGGCGCCTGCAGGTCCGCCAGGGGCATGCCGGTCAGCTGCCGGCGCTCGTAGCCGTAGCTTTCCAGTGCCCGGTCATTGGCGTCGACGATCCGGCCGCCCTCGTCCATCAGCAGGATGATGTCATTCGCATAGCGGGTGAGGTAGGCGTAGTGCATCGAAAGCGCATGCTTCTCGACCTGGATCTGATACTTCTCCAGCTCGTTCCGCGCCTGGTGGTTGCGCCACCACAAGCCGATGCCGATGCCGCTGATGGCGATCAGCACGCCCACCACCGCCGACACCCGGGTGGCCAGCCCCGTGATGGGCGCGAACACCTCCGCCGAGTCCACCATCGCCACCATCATCCAGGAGGTCTTCGGCACGGCGCGGGCCGCGGCCAGCACCTCGACGCCCCGGTAATCCAGCCCGCGGTACGTCCCCTCCCCGCCGCTCAGGGCCAGGGCCGCCACCTGCCGCTCCTCGTGCCGGAGCGAGCCCATCGAAAGCGACGCCCGGGGCCGGTGGCGAAGATCGTTGAGGTAGACGATCTCGTCGCCCTCGCGCCGGATCAGCAGCGCCTCGGCGCTCCCGTCCTCCGTGACCCGGCCCCGGATCAGGGGATAGAGATCCTTGCTCACGTCGGCGTCGAGGTAGACCACCCCTACCGCCTCGCTCCCCGCGGCGGAGGTACGCAGCAGGGGAGCGAATATTTCCAGGGAGACGAATCGCCGTTCCGCCGCCTTGTCCCAGTGCAGTTCCGACAGGACCACGTCCTTCAGGCGCAGGGCTTCCCGGGCCAGCTCCAGCTCCCGGGAGGCCAGTGACTCGACCGCTCCGGCCAGGAGATGCCGGTGGCCGTCAGCGTCCAGAAGCACCACCGCTTCGTAGCCGTGAGACTTCTGGACCGCCTCCAGGCGCGCGCCGATCCGCTCCCCGAGCTGAGCGTCCCGCGCGCCGCGGCTCAGGAATTCTTTAACATCGGCCGCCAGCGTGGGGTCGGCCATCAGGGCGGCTGCGTGAGCCCTGCGCTCGGCCAGCCAACGGGCGATCTGCTGAGCCTTGAGCTCGGCAATGGCGCCGATGTCGCGCTCCGCGCGGGCCCGCATCACCTCGGCCTGGCTCCGGTACTCGTAGTATCCGGTGGCTCCGACGGCCAGCGCCAGGGCGAGGAAGATCAGGCCGGGCACCCAGGCGCCGTCGCCCCGCAATCCCCCCAGCGCGCGGGACAGCTTGGCCCCGTACCGTGGGGCAGGCGCCTCGCGTTCCCCGCTTTTCATTCCCATCGCAGCGCTCGACTATTTCCGGTATGTCTTGTTGTCCATGCCTCGAGGGCAGGATGACCGGGCATCGCACGAATGTCCAGCCGGGAATTTCCGACTGACGCGCAGCGGAAAAGGGAACCTCTGAAGGATCCCCGCGCGAGGGACCTTCAGCGGCTCCTCAGGCGAGCGCGCGCGTCGCCATGCGGGTTTCCGGCACCGGGTAGCCCCCCTCGCCGAAGGCCTCCACGATGGCGCGGTTGGTGTCGAAGTAGACCTGCCAGTAATGGTCGTTGTGGCAGTAGGGCCGCACCGCCAGCTGGGTGCCCATGGGATTGAAGTCCAGGATCTCCACGTCCGGCGCCGGGTCCTTCAACACGTTGGGGATCTTCGCCAGCTTGTCCTTGAGCCGCCGCATCGCGTCCTGGAGATCCACGGCGTGGGCCACCTGGGCCACACGGTCCACCCTGCGGTAGGGATTGGCGGTGAAGTTCTGGATGTTGTCGCCGAAGATCTTGTTGTTGCCCACCGTGACCCGCACGTTGTCCGGGGTGTTGATGGTAGAGGCGAACAGGCCGATCTCCACCACCGTGCCGGTCACGCCGCCGGCGCTGATGAAGTCGCCCACCTTGAAGGGGCGCAGCACCACCACGAAGGCGCCGGCGGCGAAGTTGGCCAGCAGCCCGCCCCAGGCGGCACCAATGGCCACGCCCAGGCCGGCCACCAAAGCCGCGAAGGAGGTGGTCTCCACCCCGAAGTAGCCGAGGATGGCCACCACCAGGATGACGTTGAGGGCGACGCTGACGATGTTGCCGATGTAGCGCAGCAGCGTGGGGTCCACGTGCTGCCGGCTCATGGCCTGGGAGATCATGCGCACCGCGAAACCGATGAGCCAGCGGCCCACGATCCAGACGATAATGGCGCCGACGACCTGCAGTCCGATGCGGGTGATCACGGTCATGGCGGTTTCCGCCAGGTCCTGGAATTCCATGTTGTTTATCCTTTGCGAGGGAGGTTCGAGGATGGGAACGACGATCAATGCCGGGGCGGATTTTCCCCCGGCAGCCATTTCAAGCGCAAGCGCCTGACATGGAAGCGACACCCATCCTGCTCTGGCTGCTGGCGGCGGTGCTGGTGACCGTGGGCGTGGCCGGCACGGTGCTGCCTGCGCTGCCCGGCACACCCTTCGTGTTCATGGGGCTGCTGCTGGCGGCGTGGATCAACGACTTCCAGGAAGTGGGCTGGGGGGTGCTCACCGTGCTGGGCGTGCTCACCGCCATTTCCGCGCTGGTGGACTTCGTCGCGTCGAGTGCCGGAGCGCAGCGGGTGGGTGCCCACCCGCGGGCGATCGTCGGCGCCGCCATAGGCACCGTGGTGGGGCTGTTTTTCGGCATACCGGGATTGATCCTCGGCCCCTTCGCCGGCGCGGTGGTGGGCGAACTGAGCGTGGGGAAGGGCCTTCAGCAGGCGGGGCGGGCCGGCCTTGGCACCGTGCTCGGCCTTGCCCTGGGGGCCGCCGCGAAGCTCGCCCTCACCTTCGCCATGATCGGAATCTTCTTCTTTGCGTACCTGGTGTGAGGGCCAAATCCCCCCGATCCGCAGGGGCTCCCCGGCGGAAGGGAGGACGGTCGAAGCTATAATTGGTTTGATCAAGCTTGGCGTCGCCGCGCGGGGGGGTCCTCTCCAGCCAGATCCGCCGAACGGCGACCACCTCTGTACGCCCGAGGAGACATTGCCATGAGTGAAACCCAACGCAGGATTCATCCGGTCGTCGCGACCGCCGCGGTCGCCGTGATCATCTTCAGCGCCCTCGGCATCGGGGTCATTACCGGCGTGATCCCGACCAGCAAGTCCCGGGAGGCCCCGGCGCCCATCGCTGCAACCGAGGCGCCCGCCACCCGCCCGGCCCCTGCTCCGGCCGCGGAGCCGGTGGACAGGCCCGCGCCGCCGCCGGCCGCCGAAGCCTCGCCCGCACCCAAGCCCGCGGCCGTCAGGCCCGCCCCGGCAAAGCAGACTACGAGCGCCGCGCGGCCGTCGCCCCCCAGGCCGGAATCAGCCCTGGGCAGCGCCGCACTCCCGGCGGAATCACAGGCATCCGCGCCGCCTGTGCCGGTCGCCAAGGCCCCGGCTGTATGCAAGGACTGCGGCATCATCGACTCGGTCCAGGTGTCCGAACAGCAGGGCGAAGGCACGGGCCTGGGCGCGGTCGCCGGAGGCGTGGCCGGCGGGCTGGTGGGCAGCCAGATCGGCAGCGGCTCGGGCAAGACCATTGCGACCATCGCCGGCGTGGCCGCCGGCGCCTACGGCGGCCACCAGGTGGAGAAGCACGTCAAAAGCACCAAGCAGTGGAACGTCCGCGTCTTCATGGACGACGGCAGCACCCGCACCGTCACCGAGACCACCGAGCCCGTGTTCAAGCCGGGCGACCGCGTCCGGGTAGTGGAAGGCAAGCTGATGGCGCGCTGAGCCGCGGGTCTCCCTGTGCCCCCCGTCAAGGGCGGCATTTACCGGGAGCGCGGAAACAGGTCGGGATAGGCGAACAGCCCCGGCAGGCCGCCGGTGTGGACGAACACCACCGTGTCGTCGCGCCGGAAGCGCCCGGCGCGGGCGAGGCCGATCAATCCCGCCATCGCCTTGCCGGTGTACACCGGGTCCAGCAGCAGCCCTTCCCGTTGCGCGGCGAGACGCAGCGCCTCCTTCATCTCGTCGCAGGGCAAGCCGTAGCCGGGACCATAAAAGCCCCCCAGCACCTCCACGGCCTCCCGGGGAAGCGGCGCCGCGGCACCCAAGGAGTGCGCGGCGGCGGCAGCGTGGCGGAATACGGCTTCCGCCTGCTGCGCCTCCTTGCCCTCGACGCTGATCCCGATCACCCGCGCCGCGCCGCCAAGGGCGTGCAGGCCGGCCACCAGCCCCGCCTGGGTGCCGCCGGTGCCGGTGGCGACCACGACGTGGGTGGGCGCGACATCCGCAGCCGCGCATTGCTCCAGCAGTTCCCGGGCGCCTTGCGCGTAACCCAGATCACCCGCCGCATCGGTACCGCCCAGGGGAATGCAGTAGGGTATGCGCCCCGCGGCGCGCAGGCGGGCGGCCAGCAATTCCATCTCCCGTTCACGGCTCGCCTCCCGGGGAATCACCGTCACTTTGGCGCCGAACAGCCCGTTCAGCAGCACGTTGCCGCCGGCGTTGTAGGCGTCGGTGTCCACCGGCACGCCGCGGCGCAGGATCAGATGGCACTCGATCCCCAGCTTCGCGCACGCGGCCGCCGTCTGGCGCGCGTGATTGGATTGCAGCGCCCCGATGGTGATCACGCAATCCGCGTCCCGATCCTGCGCCTGGGCCAGCAGGAACTCCAGCTTGCGCACCTTGTTGCCCCCGGCGCCCAGCCCGGTGCAGTCGTCGCGCTTCACCCACAGCCGCGGCCCGCCCAGATGCCGCTCCAGGTTCGGCATGGGCTCCAGGGGCGTCGGGAAATGCCCCAGCGGGATACGTGGAAACCGATCGATCTGCATGTGTGGTCGGGCAACCGCCCCGTCGCGAATCCCCCTGGTGGAGGAGGGGTGCCTCCCGGCGCGGCGCGACGCGCGGCGGTGTGGTGCAAGCCGCCTTCACGCCGCCGCAGTTCCGCTTCACCCGCGGCCGGCTCAGGCAATAATAAGCCCGACACCTTCAACTACGGAAACCAGACCATGCAACGACGCCTCCCCGCCATCGCCTGCATCCTGCTGCTGAGCGCCTCCGCTGCCTGGGCGCAGGACACGCGGCAGAAGGTGGACCTGCCGCCAATGATTCGGGATCACATGATGGCCAACATGCGCGAGCACCTGCTCGCGGTGAGCGAAATCCACGAAGCCCTGGCCGCGGGCGCATTCGACCGCGCCGCCGACGTCGCCGAGAACCGACTCGGCATGTCCTCCCTCCGGAGCCATGGCGCGTCCCACATGGCGCCCCACATGCCCGAGGCCATGCGCGACATCGGCACCGGCATGCACCGCGCCGCCAGCCGCTTCGCCGTCGCGGCCCAGGAAGCGGCCGTCACCGGCGACATGCGGCGCGCCCTCGGCAGCCTGGCGGAGGTGACCCGCCAGTGCGTCGCCTGCCACGCCGCCTACCGCGTGCATTGACGCATGACCAACGCGCCCCGCCCATGGGCGCGGGTGCCGCCAAGGGGTGCGCTGACGCGGGTTTGACGATTGCATGCGAGGGTGCTATTCCGGGCTTATGGCATGACGTCGCGCTGCAGTCGCCCCCGCCTGTTTCCGGGATGCCGACGTTCCCTCACCCCGATGGAAAAGACCAACACCTGGATCCCGCTCGCGGTTCTCGCCCTCGCCGCATGGCTAGGCCCGGACACCGGACCGGCACGGGCCGCAAACGTCGAGCCGGCGCCGCGGCTCGCCCAGGAAGCCCCGGCGCCACCCAGAGTGATCAGCCCGGCCATCCGGGCGCTGGCGGTAACGGTGGTGCCCGAACTGTACGGCCGCACCGTTCCGGAGGCGCGGGACCTGCTCGAGAAAGCGGGCCTGCAGGTGGGCGAGATCTCTCCGGTACCGGCGCGCCAGGCGCCGGGGACGGTGGTGCGGCAGCAACCCGGCGCAAGGGAAACCACCACCCGCGGCGCCCGGGTCAACATCTGGGTGTCCGAAGCGCCCAAGGTCCGGGTTCCCGACCTCTACAGCCGCATGGCCCGTGATGCCGAGGCCATACTCGCCCGGTCGCGCCTGCGCCTGGGCGAGGTGACCACCGAGCCGGCGGATGCCGACGAAGGCACCATCGTGCGCCAGTCGCCGCCCCGCGGTCAGGCAGTGGACGCGGGCACGCCGGTCAGCATCTGGGTCGCCGCCCGGCGCCCGCCCGAGCCCCCACGCGAGTTCGCGGTCCCCGGCGTGGTCGGGCAGCCGCTGCGCGACGCCGCGATCGTTCTGCGGCGCGCGGGCTTTCGCATGGTTGAGGCCGGCAGCGAGGAGTCAGATCAGGCCGAGGGCTCCGTCTCGCGGCAGGAGCCGGACAAGGGCACCCGCGCGCCCCGCGGCACGGCCGTGCGAGTGTGGGTGGCGACCGTTCCCATGGCGAGCGTGCCCGACCTGCGCGGAATTCCCGTGGAGGCCGCCGGGCGGCGTTTGCGCGATGCCCGCCTGCGACTCGGGGCCCAGACGGCGCAGCCTTCCCTGCCGCCGGCCGGCGAGGTGATCACACAGAAGCCGCTTCCGGGGGAACGGCTCCGGGCCGACAGCGCCGTGGATGTGGTCGTCGGCGACGGCAGCCGCGCACAGGTGCCGGGGCTCGTGGGCAGGCGGGCGGATGCCGCGCGCGATTTCCTGGAACGCGCCGCCCTGCGGCCGGGCCGCGTCACCACCGAGGAATCCGCGCGGCCCGAGGGTGAGGTGCTGCGCCAGCGTCCTGACGAGGGCAGGCTGGTCGCCCGCGGCAGCGAGGTGGACTACTGGGTCGCCGTTCCGCAGAAGGTGGCGGTGCCCCGGATCATCGGCCGGAGCGCAGCGGAGGCGATGGCGGAGCTGACGCGCCTGGACCTCACCGGCGAGCAGGCCGGCGCCGAGGAGTCGTCGCGTCCCGAAGGCGAGGTCCTGCGCCAGGAACCGGTTCAGGGTGCGCGCGTCGCGCGCGGAAGCCGCGTCGAATTCTGGGTCGCGGCGCCGGTGCTGGTGACGGTGCCGGACCTCTCGGGAATGCCGGGACGGCTTGCCGCGGAACGCGTGCGGGCCGAAGGACTGGCCGTAGGCCAGGCCGAGCCGGAGGAATCCCGCGAACCCGAGGGATCGGTAGTTCGCCAGGATCCGCCGCGGGGCATCCGCGTGCCCCGGAACACGCGGGTGAACGTCTGGTTTGCCACGCCGGTTCAGGTCGCGGTGCCGTCGCTGGTGGGCCTTCACGCCGAGGAAGCCCGAGCGCGGCTTTCCGGACTGGAACTGGTGATGGCTCCGCGGCCGCCGGACAAGCATGACGCCCCGGAGGGCACCATCCTCGCCCAGGAGCCGCCCCCGGGCACGCGCGTGCGCCCGGGCGCCGAGGTCACGGTGCGGGTCTCGGCCGGCCCGACACCGGTATGGCCCTGGGTGGCGGGTGGAGCGGCCGCCCTGGCGCTGCTGGGCGGGGCGGGATGGACCTGGGCGCGCCGGCCGAAGCCCGCGCCCTCCCCGCCGTCGGCACGGCCCGAGCTGCGGGTGCGCCTGGATCAACCCTTGGCCGAGGCGCCGGACGGACTGCCTCTGGACCCGAAGGCACCCGAGGTCGGGATTCGCACCCGGCTCGTGGCCGGAGAAAGCAGCGTCGCGGCAGACCAGCTCGTCGTGGACGAGGAACGGGAGAAGACATGAGCGGACACACCCTGCAGCTTGCGGATCTCATCTCCAGCGGCCTGCGCGCGCTGGGCGAGCGGGTCGAGGAGGAGGTACGGGACAGCGACGCAGCCCGGGCCGCAAACCTGGCCTGGGACTTGGTGAAAGGCGAAGCGGAATCCCGGCTCCGGGAAGCGCTCAAGGCCGACCCCCTGGAGTTCATCGTCTCGGCCTGGAGCAAGGCGCAGGAGCTGAAGAAGTACGCCGACCCC
>DASTHR010000125.1:0-9625 GCA_035718105.1 Burkholderiales bacterium | reverse complement strand
GGCGCAGGGCACGCCGCGGGAGGTGCTGGAGGCCTCGGGGCTTGCCACCTGGTCGGTGGAGGGCGAGGACCTCTACCAACTGGCGGCGGAATTGCGGGGATTGGACGGCATCACCCAGGTGGTGCCCTTCGGCAACATCCTGCATGTCTCGGGATCGGACCCGGTCCTGCTGGATGACGCCATTGCCCCCTACCAGCGGCAGCCCCGCTGGCGCTGGACGCGCTCCCAGGCGGGGCTGGAGGACGCCTTCATCCATCTCATGGACAGCGCCCGGGACAACTACCAGTGAACGGCCTCGCCTTCTCCTGGTCCCGCTTCGCCGCCATGGTGGCCAAGGAATTCATCCAGATGCGCCGCGACCGGCTCACCTTCGCCATGATGGTGGGCATTCCGCTGCTGCAGCTGGTGCTGTTCGGGTTCGCCATCAACGCGGACCCGAAGAACCTGCCCACGGCGGTGGTGTCCGCCGACGACGGCCCCTTCGCCCGGAGCTTCATCGCGGGGCTCGCCAACAGCGGCTATTTCCGGGTGACCCACCGGGCCGCCAGCGAGGCGGAGGCCGACCGCCTGCTGGAACTCGGCGAGACCCAGTTCGTCGTCAGCATCCCCGAGGACTTTTCCCGCAAGCTGCAGCGCGGCGAGCGTCCCGCCATCCTGATCGAGGCGGACGCCACCGACCCCTCCGCCACCGGCAACGCCGTGGCGGCCGTCGAGCGTCTCAACCAGACCATCCTCGAGCGGGACCTCACCGGAGCGCTGGCGGGGCTGCGCGCCCGGCCGCCGGCCTTCGAGGTCCAGGTGCACCGGCGCTACAACCCCGAAGGCATCACCCAGTACAACATCGTGCCCGGGCTCATGGGCACGATCCTCACCATGACCATGATCATGATGACCGGCCTCGCCATCACCCGCG
This sequence comes from Burkholderiales bacterium, assembly GCA_035718105.1. Classification (GTDB taxonomy): domain Bacteria; phylum Pseudomonadota; class Gammaproteobacteria; order Burkholderiales; family UBA6910; genus UBA6910. The sequence continues at coordinate 8,712 of DASTHR010000125.1, read as the reverse complement.
AGCAGGAGCGCGGCACCATGGAGCAGCTGCTGGCGACCCCGGTGCGGCCGCTGGAGGTGATGATCGGCAAGATCGTGCCCTACATCATGGTGGCCTACATCCAGGCGGGGCTGATCCTGGCCGCGGCCTGGATCATCTTCGGCGTGCCGCTTTCGGGAAGCCTGGCGCTGCTGCTCGCCGGGGTGCTGGTATTCGTGGTCGCGAATCTCTCCGTGGGGATCACCTTCTCCACCCTGGCCAAGAACCAGATGCAGGCGATGCAGATGACGTTCTTCTTCTTCCTGCCCTCGATCCTGCTCTCCGGCTTCATGTTTCCGTTTCGCGGCATGCCGCAGTGGGCGCAGTGGCTGGGCGAGGCGCTGCCGCTCACGCATTTCCTGCGCATCGTGCGCGGCATCCTGCTCAAGGGGAACGGCCTGGCCGAGATCCTCCCCAATGTCTGGCCGATGCTGGCGTTCATCGCCGTGGTGATGACCATCGCAGTCCGCCGCTACCGCCGCACCCTGGACTGACAAGCCATGAACAATAAACTCCTGTTTCCGCTTCTTGCCCTGACGCTTTCCGCCGCCCAGGCCCAGACGACAAGCCCGGGCGTGGTCGGGAAGACCTTCGCGGAAGTCGCGGTGTATCCCGAGCGCGAGGCGCCGGCCACGGCCCAAAGCCTCAACGAAGCGAAACTTTCGGCTGAGATCTCCGCCACCGTGGTGGCGATCCCGGTGGAGGTGGGCCAGGTGGTGCCCAAGGGCGCCCCGCTGGTCCGCCTCGACGCCCGGGACTTCGAACTGGCGGCGGAGCGGGCCGGGGCGGCGCTCAAATCGGCGCAGGCACGCCTGGAACTCGCCGAAAGCCAGCTCCGGCGCGGACAGGAACTGCAGGCGCGCAATTTCATCTCCCAGGAGGCGCTGCACCAGCGCGAAACCGAGGTGGACGTGCTGCGGGCCGAGGTAACGCTGCAGCGCGCGCAGCTGGATGCGGCGCGCCGCAACCTCGAGAAGACCACGCTTCGGGCCCCCTACCGCGCCGTGGTGCGGGATCGCCTCGCCCATGAAGGCGAGCTGGCGGCCCCCGGAACGCCGCTGGTGGCGCTGGTGGACCTGAGCCGGGTCGAGGTGGCGGCCCGGGTCCAGGTGAAGGACGTGGCCTCGCTGCAGGGGGCGAAGGGCGTGGACTTCGTCGCCCTCGGCGGGCGTTATCCCCTGAAGCTGCTGCGGATCTCCCCCGCGATAGACCCCGACGCCCGCAATGTGGAGACGCGGCTCGCCTTCGCGGGCGAGGGCGCGCAGCCGGGGGCTTCCGGGCGCATCGCCTGGCGCGACCCGAGGCCCCACCTCCCGCCGGAGCTGCTGGCGCGACGCGACGGCAAGCTGGGGGTGTTCGTGCTGGAGAACGGCAAGGCGCGCTTCGTGCCCCTGGCCGAGGCTCAGGAGGGCCGGCCCGCCCCCGCGGACCTCGCGCCCGGCACGCGGATCGCGGTGGAGGGACGGCACCTGCTTTCCGACGGCCAGCCCCTGACGCAGAAGCCGTGAACTTCTACCGCGCCCTCATCGCCAACCACCCGCTGGCGAACATCACCTTCCTGGTGGTGCTGCTGCTGGGCATCGCCTCCTACGCGGCGATGCCCCGGGAGCAGGACCCGGAGATCAATTTCAACTGGGTGCAGATCACCACCGTGCTTCCCGGGGCGTCCCCGGAGGACGTGGAGAAGCGGGTGACCAAGCCCCTGGAGGACGCCATCAAGGGCGTGCCGGACATCAAGTTCGTGATGAGCAGCTCCCGGGAGAACATCTCCTCCATCCTGGTGCGTTTCCGGGATGTGGACGAGCGGGTGTTCGACAAGCGGGTCAACGACCTGCGCCGCGAGATCCAGAACGAGGCCCAGTCAGAGTTGCCGCGGGAAGCGGACGATCCCCTGGTGCTGGAAGTCACCACCTCCAACGGCTTCCCCACGGCCCAGGTCCTGGTGACCGGGCAGGCCGACGACGAGGCCCTGCGCAGCCTGTCCCGGGAGATCCGCGACGATCTCGAGCGCATCCCGGGCGTGGACCGGGTATTCGCCCTGGGGCTGCACGACCCGGAACTGCTGGTGGAGTTCTCGCCCCAGGCAGCCCGGGCCCGCGGCCTCACCGGCGCCGACATCGCCGACGGCGTGGGCGCCTGGTTCCGCGACACCTTTGCCGGGACCGCGCGCTCCGGGGACGCCGAATGGCTGGTGCGCATGATCGGCACCGACGCGGACCCGGACTATCTCGCGCGCCTCACGCTGAGCCCCGCCGGCCGCCCGACCGCACAGATTCCCCTGGAAAGCGTCGCCAGCGCCCAGCGCGCCCGGGAGAAGCCGGCCCAGCTGGTGAGCCACCTGGGACGCCCGGGCGTGCTGCTCTCCGTCACCAAGAAGAGCTACACCAACACCCTGGACCTCGTGGCGCAGATCAACGACTACATCGCCCGCAAGAATTCCCTGACCGGACCGGCGGGGGTCACCATCAGCCTGATGGACGACCAGACGGTGCCCACCCGAGAGGCCATCCGGGTGATGGAGAGCAACGCGGTGATCGGCCTGGCGCTGGTGCTGGCGGTATGCTGGATCTTCCTCGGCACCCGCATCTCGGCGCTGGTGGCCCTGGGAATTCCGTTCTCGCTTGCGGGGACCTTCGCCCTGCTCCACGCCCTGGGATACACCCTCAACATCTCGGTGCTGCTCGGCATCGTGATCGTGCTGGGCATGCTGGTGGACGACGCCGTGGTGGTGGTGGAAGCGATCTACTACCGGATGCAGCGCGGGCAGGCGGTCGTGGAAGCCACGCTGGAGTCGCTGCGGGAAGTGACAGGGCCGGTGGTGGCATCGGTCACCACCACCATCGCGGCCTTCCTGCCCCTGATGCTGCTCCCGGGCATCGTGGGCAAGTTCATGTTCGTGATCCCGTTCATCGTGACCCTGGCGCTGGCCATCAGCCTGATCGAGGCGTTCTGGATCCTGCCCGCCCATGTGAACACCCTGCGCCTCGACTACGGCAGCCCGGCACGGATTCAGCGCCTGCGCTCGCATTTCACCCACCTGTTGCGGGTAAAGTATTCGCGGGCGCTGATCCGGGTGATGCGCCGGCCGCGCCTGTCCGCCGCCGTCTTCGTGCTGCTGGTCGCCGGCGCCGGCGGCGCCGTCGCCACGGGACTGGTGCGGGTGCAGTTCTTCGCCTTCGACCCGCTGCGCATCTTCTACGTCAACGTGGACATGCCCGCCGGCGCGCCGCTGGAGGGCACCCTGGCCCGTTTGCTGCAGGTGGAGGAACGGGTGCGGCAGGGCCTGAAGCCCGGGGAGGCGCGGGCCGTCGCCGCCGTGGCCGGGGCCAAGTTCACCGATACCGAGCCGCTCTACGGCGACGCTTACGGGCAGGTCATCGTGGCGCTCAACCCGAGGCTGGACGACATGCGGGAGACCCCGGAAATCGTCGAGGGCATGCGCGAGGCGGTGGAGTCCACGCCCGGGCCGGGCAAGATCACCTTCACCCAGCTCTCGGGGGGTCCGCCGGTGCAGAAGCCGATCCGGGTGCGGGTGCGGGCCGATGACTACACCGAGTTGCGGGCCGCCGCGGACGCCATCAGGGCGGCGGTGCAGCGCATCCCGGGCACCCGCGACGTGGCGGACGACGACCTCCCCGGACGGCCCCAGCTGGTGCTGAACCTGGACCGGGAGGCGGTGAAGAACGCCGGGCTCGACCCGGCGCGGGTGGCACGCCTGCTGCGCCTGCACGTGGACGGCGAGATCGTGGCCGAAATGCGCGACCGGGGCGAGAAGCTGGAGGTGCGGGTGAGGGCCGAGCGCGAGCCGGTGCCCGACATCGCCCTCATCCTCGACGACCCCATCGCTCTGCCGGGCGGGGGCTCCACCACCCTGGCCGCCCTCACCACCCAGGAAACCGGAGCCGGGCGCGGCGTGATCAAGCACTACAACCTGCGCCGGGCGATCACCGTGGAGGCGGATCTGGACAAGGAGCGAATCAATCCGGTCCAGGCCAACCGGGTCATCCAGGAAGAGTGGGAAAAGCTGCGGGCGCAGTATCCGCGCACCGACCTGGACTTCTCCGGCGAACTGGATGACATCCAGGAAAGCCTGGACGCCATGCCGGTGCTGTTCCTGCTGGGGGTGGGCTTCATCTACCTGATCCTCGCGGCCCAGTTCCGCAGCTATTTCCAGCCCCTGATGATCCTGGTGACGGTGCCGCTTGCCTTCGCCGGCGTGGTTTACGGCTTGCTGGTTTCGCGCAATCCCCTGTCGCTCTACACCCTGTACGGGGTGATCGCCCTCACCGGCATCGCCGTGAACTCCGCCATCGTGCTCATCGCCGCCGCCAACGAGCGCCTGCGCTCCGGCATGGGGGTGCTGCATTGCGCGGTGTACGCCGCCCGGCGCCGGGTGGTGCCCATCATCATCACCGCCGTCACCACCATCGCCGGGCTGTTCTCCCTGGCCTTCGGTATCGGGGGCAAGTCCCTGGTCTGGGGGCCGGTGGCGGCCAGCATCGTCTGGGGCCTGGCGGTGTCCACCCTGCTCACCCTGTTCGCCGTGCCGCTGCTCTACTGGACTTTCATGCGTGGCGAATCGGGCAAGCAATCCTGGCCATGGTGGAGAGGGCGCGCGGGCTAACGCCGCAACCTTCAGGCCGGGCTTTGAAATATGGGATAATTCGCGGCTGAGCAAAGGAGCGCTGACATGAATCTGGAACAGGCACGATTCAACATGGTGGAACAGCAGATCCGGCCCTGGGACGTGCTGGATCCGGCGGTCCTGGACCTGTTGTTCGAGTTGCCGCGGGAAAAGTTCGTGCCGGAACAGCACCGCGCCCTGGCGTTCGCCGACCTGGAAATTCCCCTGGGTTACGGCGAGGTCATGCTCGCCCCCAAGCTCGAAGCGCGCATGCTGCAGGAACTGGGGATCCGCCCCACGGACAGGATCCTCGAGGTCGGCACCGGCAGCGGTTACATGACGGCCCTGCTGGCGCGGCTCGGCGGCCAGGTCGTGAGCGTGGAGATCGTGCCCGAGCTCAAGGCTTTCGCCGAAAAGAACCTGAAGGGCCTCAACATCATCAATGTCACCCTGGAGCAGGGGGACGCGTCCCGGGGCTGGCCGCAGCACGGCCCCTATGACGCCATCGTGCTCACCGGCTCCGTCCCGGTGCTGCCCGACTCCTTCCAGGCCAGCCTGGCCCCCGGCGGCCGCCTGCTGGCCGTGGTGGGCGAGGCACCGGTGATGACCGCCCGGCTCATCACCCGCGTGGGCGAGCAGTCCTTCAGCAGCGTGGGGCTGTTCGAAACCTGCATCCCGGCGCTGCGAAACGCCCAGCAGCCGGAACGCTTCGTTTTCTGAGGGATCGCGAGATGTTCACCAAACAGCTGCTCCCGTGCTTGCTGGCCCTGGGACTGGCCGGACCGGCGGGCGCGGCGGACCTGCTGGAGGTTTACCGGGACGCGCTGGCCCAGGACAGCCAGTACGCCGCCGCCAGGGCCCAGTACCTGGCGGCGCAGGAGCGCATTCCCCAGGCCCGCGCCGGACTGCTGCCTTTCGTGAACCTCACCGGCGACGTCTCCGAGGTCTCCATCAAGGATGGCCCCGACGACACCAGCAAGGGCTATCAGGTGAGCGCTTCCCAGCCCCTGTTCCGGATGCAGAATTTCTACGCCTACGAGCAGTCCAAGAACGTCGTCGAGCAGGCGGGGGCGGTGCTGAAGGCCACCGAGCAGGACCTGACGCTGCGCACGGCGACCGCCTACTTTGACGTGCTGCTGGCGGAGTTCAACGTGCGCCTCGCCCAGGCGCTGAAGACCGCCTTCAGCGAGCAGTTGGAGCAGGCCAAGCGCAGCTTCGAGGTGGGCACCGCCACCATCGTGGACACCTACGAGGCCCAGTCGCGCTACGACCTGGCCACCTCCCAGGAGATCGCGGCCCAGAACGATCTGGAGGTGAGGCAGCGCACGCTGCAGTCCATCACCGGCAAGAGCTACGCCGCTCTCAAGACCTTCGCCGAGAAGGTGCCGCTCACGCCCCCGGACCCCAACCGCATGGATTACTGGGTGGACATGGCCGAGAACACCAACCTGGCGGTGGCGGCCCAGCAGCAGGCGCTGGAAGTGGCACGCAAGGAAATCCAGCGCAACCGGGCCGGTCATTACCCGACCGTGGACCTGGTGGCGAACTACAGCGACCGCCCGATCTTCACCCAGCTCGGCGTTGGGGACAACACCCAGAGCACCACCATCGGGGTGCAGGTCGCGATCCCGCTGTTCCAGGGCCTCGGCCAGGAGTCCCGGGTGAAGGAAGCCATTGCCCTGGAGGATCGGGCCCGCAATGACCTGGAGAGCGCCCGCCGCAATGCGTCCCTCGCGGCCAAACAGGCGTTCCTGGGGGTCAACAGCGGGCTGGCCCAGGCCCGCGCCCTGGAGCAGGCGCTGGTCTCCTCCACCAGCCAGCTGGAATCCACCAAGCTCGGCCGCGACGTGGGCGTGAGAACCACCGTTGACGTCCTGAATGCCGAGCAGCAGCTCATCACCACCCGCCGCGACCTGGCGCAGGCCTACTACAACTACCTGCTCTCCCACCTGCGGCTCAAGTCCGCCGCCGGCGTGCTGGGAGAGGAAGACGTCGCCCGCATCAATTCCGCGTTGAAGTAGGGCCCAGCGCCGGCTCAACCATCCGCAGGATGCGGGCGGTGGCGCCACGGTGGCGCGCGGCGAAGGCAAGACCCGCCTGCCCCATCGCCTGTCGCGCGTTTTCATCCCGCAGCAGCCGGTTGAGCGCCTCCCCCAGTTCCGCCGCGTCGGCGACCCGGGCAGCGGCACCGCCTTCGATGGCGAGCCGCGTGGCCTCCTCGAAATTGAAGGTGTGGGGTCCGACCAGCACCGGCTTGCCCACGGCGCAGGCTTCGATCAGGTTCTGCCCGCCCAGGGGCAGCAGGCTGCCGCCGACGAAAGCCAGGTCGCAGGCAGCGTAGTAGGCGAACATCTCCCCCATGCTGTCCCCCAGCACGACCCTTGTGTCCCGCGCGACGGCGGCCTCCTCGCTGCGGCGCTGGAAGGGAATGCCCCGTTTCGCCAGCAGTTCCGCCACGGCGTCGAAGCGCTGCGGGTGCCGCGGCACGATCACCGCCAGCAACCCCGGCACCCGCGCTCTCTCCAGCGCGTCCAGGAGCAGCGCCTCTTCGCCCTCCCGGGTGCTGGCGGCGAGCAATACCGGGCGCTGCGCCCCGAAGCGCTCCCGCAGCCGCCCGCCGAGTTCCAGCTGTTCCGGCGGCGGCGCGATGTCGAACTTGACGCTGCCGCTCACCTCCACCGTTGGCGCGCCCAACGCCCGCAGCCGCTCGGCGTCCGCTTCGGTCTGCGCAGAGATTCCCGCCAGCGCCTCCAGCGCGGCGCGGGTGAGGCTCCCGGCCCGGGCGTAGCCCCGCGCGGATTTCTCCGACAGCCGCGCGTTCACCAGGAACACCGGGATCCCGCGCCCGCGGCAGGTGAGGATCAGGTTCGGCCAGAGCTCGGTTTCCATGATGATCCCCAGCCGCGGCCGGAAGTGGTCGAGGAAGCGCCGCACTGCCCAGGGGTAGTCGTAGGGGAGATAGCAGCGCAGGACATCCGCGCCGAACAGTTCCTCGCCGGTGGCCCGCCCGGTGGGCGTCATGTGGGTGAGCAGGATGGCGTGGTCCGGATGTCGCTCCCGCAACTGGCGCACCAGGGGCGCCGCCGCGCGCGTCTCCCCCACCGAAACGGCATGGATCCAGATCAGGGGCCGCGGTGGTGCCTGCGCGCAGCGCCCGAAGCGTTCGCCCACGTGCTGCAGGTATTCCGGCTGGCGCCGGCCGCGCCACCACAGGTGCCAGAGGGCGTAGGGCAGCGCCGCCCAGAGCAGCAGGTTGTAGAGAAAGCGCATCATCGGAGCTCGAGGCCGCCGCGGCCCAGGGCGGCGGCCACTTCTTCGGGGGTTGGCGGCCGCCCGACGCCACCGAGATTGATGGCGCTGGCCCCGTGAACGCCGGTGCTGCCGGGGTCGGTGGAGCAGTAGATGCCGACCACCGGCACGCCGAGGGCCGCCGCCAGGTGCGAGAGCCCGGTGTCCACGCCCGCCACCGCGGCCGCGCCGCCCAGCAGCGCCGCGGCGTCCTCCAGACCCAGCCGCGGCGGAACCACGGCGCCCGGCAACCGCCCGGCGAGCCTCCCGGCGCGCTCGCGCTCCGGCTCGCCGCCCCAAGGCAGCGCCAGTCCAAGCCCGGCGGAAAGCAGGCGCTCGCCAAGCGCCACCCAATGGTCCTCGGGCCAGAGCTTGTCGGCGCGGCTGGTGGCATGAAGCAGCACGGCGTAGGGGCCCCGGGGCAGCCATGGGAGTTCCCGCTGCGGCGCGCGGATGCCATAACAGGCCGGGGTCGTCACCTCGTAACCCAGGCACAGGGCCGCGATCATGCGGTTGCGCTCGACGGCATGGCGCGACCAGTCGAGGCGCACGCGGCGGTCGTAGAACAGGCTGGCGATCTTCTCCCGCGCGCTATCCCAGTTGCAGCCGCAGATCGGCCCCCGCGCCCAGCGCGCCAGCAACGCGCTCTTCAGCAGTCCCTGGGTGTCCACCACCAGGTCGTAGCGCTCCGCCTGGAACAACTCCTTCGCATCACGGATCTCGCGGCGGGTGGCCTCCGCCACCCAGTCCTTGCGCCAGCGCCGCACCCCCACCGGGATCAC
>DASTHR010000124.1:0-2087 GCA_035718105.1 Burkholderiales bacterium | reverse complement strand
TTCGTGCGCGCCAACCAGGTGTGGGGCCTGTGAGCCTGGGCGTCGCCGTCCTGGGGGCCGGGGCCTGGGGCACGGCGCTGGCGATCCATTTTGCGGCGCGGCACCGGGTCAGCCTCTGGGTCTGGGATCCGGCGCAGCTCGAGCGGATGTCCCGCGACCGCGCCAGCCCGTTCCTTCCGGGCTTCGAGCTTTCGTCCGCGGTGCGCCTGGAAGGTGACGTGGGGCGCACACTGGAAGGCGCCGATATTGCGCTGGTGGTGACCCCGACCTCGGGCCTCAGAGAGACCTTGCGGCGCATCGCCGCCTCGGGCCGCGGGATCCCCGTGATCTGGGCCTGCAAGGGCTTCGAGCCCGGCACCGCCAAGTTTGCCCACCAGGTGGCGCTGGAGGAGCTGGGACGGGACCGGTCCTGCGGTGCGTTCTCCGGCCCCAGCTTTGCGCTGGAAGTGGCGCAGGGCCTGCCTACCGCCGTGACGCTCGCGTCCACCGACGAGGCCTTTGCCCGCGCCCTGGCCCGGGAACTCAACGACCATCGGCTGCGGGTCTACTCCAGCGGCGACGTGATCGGCGTCGAGGTGGGGGGCGCTGTGAAGAACGTGATCGCCATCGCGGCGGGCATTTCCGACGGCATGGGGTTCGGCCACAACGCGCGCGCCGCACTGGTCACCCGCGGATTGGCCGAAATCACCCGGCTCGGCCTGAAACTGGGGGCCCGCGCCGACACCTTCATGGGACTGGCGGGGGTGGGGGACCTGATGCTCACCTGCGCGGGGGACCTCTCCCGCAACCGGAGGGTGGGTCTTGCCCTGGCGGCGGGGAAATCGCTGGACGCGATACTGGCGGAATTGGGTCAGGTGGCCGAGGGCGTCAACACCGCCCGGGAGGTGAAGCGCCTCGCCGCCGCGGTCCAGGTGGAGATGCCCATCACCGAGGCGGTGTGCCAGATCCTTTTCCAGGGGATCTCAGCGGGGGTCGCCGTGGAGAAGCTGCTCAGCCGCGAACCGAAGACCGAGGGCGCGCGCTGAAGCTCCCCGGGGCTCAGCGCGGGGCAGCGCCCCCGAATCCCTGCTGGCGCCAGACCTCGTAGACCACCACTGCCACCGCGTTTGCCAGGTTCAGGCTCCGGGATCCCGAAACCATCGGGATGCGCAGCCGGGCTTCCGGGGCGAATTCCGCCAGCAGCTCCGGAGGCAAACCGCGGCTTTCCGGCCCGAACAACAGCACGTCCCCGGGGCGGTAGGCGATCTCGTCATAGGCGCACCCGGCTTTGGTCGTGACCGCAAACCAACGCGGGCCCGAAATGGCATTGCGGCAACTTGCCCAACTGCGATGCACGGTCACCGCAGCGGCGTCACGATAATCCAGACCCGCCCTCCTCAGGCGCTGGTTGCTGAGCCGGAAACCCAAGGGGCCGACCAGATGCAGCCGCGCCCCGGTATTGGCGCAGAGGCGCATGATGTTGCCGGTGTTGGGCGGGATCTCGGGCTCGAAGAGGACGATCTGGCAGGGCATTCTGGGTCGAAGTCGTGGCGGATCCATGTAATGCTTGGCGGACTGCCGATTTTCCGACAAGTGTGTCAAAATTTGCCCGCTCGGCGAGCCCAGCCCTCATGAGAAGCAGCAACAATGGCTCGGTATTCGCCTGTCATCGGTGCGAGATTGCGCGAAACGGGGCGATGTCTGTGATCGGTCTCACGTAATCATGGCGTTGGCACACGGATTGCTGCACATGTAGCCGAGGTCGCGTCGGGTGACATCCCGGGCGTCCGCGAGAGTGTCCATCGGATTTCTTTACTGGGGAGTAATTGCATCATGAAAATTCGTGCCCGGAAACTTGGAATGGCCCTGGCGGTTTGCGCGGCGGGCCTTGGGATGGCCGGCACCAGCACCATGGCGTTGGCCGGCGACAGCTTCACTCTGCAGGCAACCGCAACGGTGCAGGGCAACTGCAAATTACGTTCCGGTGTGGCCAACGGCGGCACCCTGACCCTGGCCTTCGGCACCCTGGACGCGTCCACCATCGCGGCGGATGCGGTTCAGACCTCACTGTTTCAGTACAGCTGCAATAACGGGACCACGGTGACGGC
>DASTHR010000123.1:0-3607 GCA_035718105.1 Burkholderiales bacterium | reverse complement strand
CCGTCAGCGTCTCCCGGGTTCCGCTTTGCTGAAACGACCAGGTGGCGCCGCCATCCGAGGTGTGGAGGATGGTGCCGGCCGATCCCACTGCCCAGCCGCTCCGAGCGTCGGTGAACGCCACCGATGCCAGCGTCTCCCTTGATCCGCTCGGCTGAACCGACCAAGTGGCGCCGCTGTCTGTCGTGCGCAGGATGGTTCCGCGATCCCCCACGATCCAACCGGTACCGGCATCGCTGATCGCAACCGAGCGCAGCAGGGCGTCCGTGCCGCTCGCCTGGGCCGTCCAGGAGGCACCGCCGTCGGCCGTGCGCCGGATGGTTCCGCCCGCCCCCACCACCCAGCCGTTGACGGAATCGGGGAATGCGACCGCCTGGAGCGCGGCGTCCGTGGCGCCGGGCTGTGGGATCCAGGTGACGCCACCGTCCGCGGTGCGCAGGATGGTGCCCCTGGCGCTTACCGCCCAGCCATTGCGGGGGCCGCTGAACACGACCGAGGCCAGCATATGACGCGGACCGCCGGTTTGCGGTGCCCAGGTAGCGCCGCCGTCGGTGCTGCGCAGGACAGTACCGCCCTGGCCCACCGCCCAACCATTGCGAGGGTCGATGAAAGCAAACGAAACAAGCCCTGCGTCCGTGCCGCTCGCGACGGGGGCCCAGTTTTCGCCGCCGTCCACGGTGCGGAGGATGAGGCCCCGTTCGCCGATGGCCCAGCCGTTGCGCGCATCGCCGAAGGCAATCGCATTCAACCGGGCCTGGGTGTTGCTCGCCCGAGCGGTCCAGGTGGCGCCCCCATCCGTGCTGCGGAGGATGATGCCGCGTTCGCCCACTGCCCAGGCATTGCGGGCATCGGCAAAGGCCACAGCATTGAGCCATGCCTTCGTGCCGCTTTCCTGGGGCGCCCAGGTGGCCCCGCCATCGGCGCTGCGGAATAGGGTGCCCGTCCTGCCCACCGCGAGGCCGACGCGGCCGCTGAAGGCAAGGGCATGGAGGGATGAATCGCCGCCATTGGCCTGGTGCGACCAGTTGGCGCCGCCGTCGCTGCTGCGAATGATGGTGCCGCCATCGCTCACCGCCCAGCCGTTGCGGGCATCGCCGAAAACCACCGCGTTGAGTCCGAAGGACATGCCGCTGTTCTGCGGAACCCAGGTTGCGCCGCCGTCCTGCGTGCGGAGTATGGTGCCGTCACCGCCCGCCACCCATCCCGTCAGCGCATCGGGCAGAAAGAATATGGCGTTGAGGTCCGGCACTCCCCGGGGGACGGGATCGGCCACGGGCTTTTGTGGCCTGGCCTGCTGTTGCACGAGTGGCGCCGATTGTCGCGCGGGAGGCGCATTCTGCTCCGGCGGCAGCGCGGCAAGCGCCTGCGGAAAGAGGGATGGCAGTTCGCTCGCCTTTTTCGGCGCATCCGGCACGATGTTGAGTTCTCGGGGGGCCTTCGGCGCCACAGGCGCCTGCTGGACGGGGGGGTAGGCGCTGCCGGAGAGTCCCAGCTCCTGCGCGGTGCGCGGACCCAGGATGCCGTCGGCGGGCAGGCCGAGTTTCTGCTGGAAGGCCCGGATCGCCGCCTGCAGCGCCGGACCCGCAACCCCGTCCGCCGGGCCCTTGTAGAAGCCGAGCTTGGCCAGCCGCTCCTGCACCTGGCGCACATCGATTCCGCTGGGAACCATGGGTGCCGCCTGGGAAGGCGCTGCTTGCGAAGGCGCCGCCTCGGGAGCTGCCGCCGGGACGGCGGAAGCGGCAGCCGGGGCGGGCACCCACTCCTGGCGCCGCCAGGAACGGCCTCCGTCCGCGGAATGGACGATGAGCCCGGCTTCACCCACCGCCCAGAGCCGCATGCCGTCGGAGTGCGCATGCACCGCCCGCAGGTTTCCGGAAACCACCGGCAGCCGCCGGAACGCGTTCCGCTCCACCGGATAGCGCCACCAGTCGGGGGAGAGGGTCTGCACCGGCCGCCAGGGATCGGGCCGGGGCTCCTGGGTGAGGGCGACTGCGGTGGCGGCGCCGATAATCAGCGCCGCGGCCGCGAGCCAGAGATGGCGCGGGTCCAGGCCCCCGAAGCGGCGCGATGGCGCGGGGGCATCCGCGCTTGGGCGGGCACCGGAGGGGGCATTGGATTCAGTTGCCGGCGGTTGATCCATTCGCTTCTCTCCCTGGACTCAGCCGATTGATACGCCACCCGCATAGGCGCGTCAACCGCGCGCCTGCCCCGCCGTCAGGTCCACGGACCCGCGCCGCCAGCGGCGATTTCCCGGGCAACCCTGTCCGCCACTCCGCGGGCGGACAGCAGTTCCAGGTGGCCGACCCGTTCCAGGGCAATGTTGGTCGCGCCCTCGAGGCGCCCGCTGTCCTGGGGCGCCACCATGTTGTCGTGCCAGGAGAAGATGGAAACGGCCGGCACGGCGATGGCACCGCCTTCCGCGGCCTCCTGGGCCGCAAGCCAGGCGCCGCCGGGGAGCATGTCGGCGGCGCAGCGGCCGATGCCGAGCCGCACCATTTCGCTCCCGTGGTGGGGCGAGCCGACGGTGACGAGCCTGGCCACCCGCCGCGCCCCGCCCAGCTTCGCGATGTAGGCGCGGGACACCAGCCCGCCCATGCTGTGGGCGAGCAGCACGACCCGGTCCGAGCCGGTGGCGCGGCAGACCTCCTCCACCCGCTGCGCAAGCCGGGCGGCGAAATCGTCGATGCCGGCAAGGGGCGGCTCCAGGTTCACCGCGTGCAGGTTGGCGATGCCGCGCCGCCTCAGTCTGCGCGCCATGACATGCCACACACCGGCGTTGCAGTAGATGCCGTGGACCAGCAGCACCGGCAATCCGCGGCAAGGCGTCGCGGGAGAGAACGGCAGCAGCCGGCGCTGCAGGACCTGGCCAAGGGTGTAAATCGCCAGCACCGCGGCGATCTCCCGCGCGAGCATGGCGGCGCGCCGCCGCCAGGGGAGTTCGGGCATGCCCCGCGCCCGCCAGCGCCCGGCCAGATGGAACTGCAGTCCAACCACGGCGGCGCGCAGCAGCAGGAAGCAGCCGAGCGCGCCCAGCGCCACCCAGGCGGGCGCAACGGCGAAGCGCTCCCTCAGCCACAGGCCCGCGGCGAGGTAGAGCGTGAGTTCCGCAACAAGCGCGACGGCGAGGACTGCGGCGATCACGGATGCTTTACGGTCCAGGTCAGGGCACCTTGCCGCCGGGGCGGCTGCGCCAGCCGTTCACCCCAGGAACAGGCGGTAGCCGGGGTTCTGGCTCTCGTCCCAGTAGCGGTAGCCGAGCTCGGTAAGAAAGTTCTCGAAATCCGCCATCTCCTGCGGCGGCACCTGGATCCCCACCAGCACCCGGCCGTAGTCGGCGCCGTGGTTGCGGTAGTGGAACAGGCTGATGTTCCAGCCCCGGCTCATGCTGTTCAGGAACTTCATCAGCGCCCCCGGGCGCTCCGGGAACTCGAAGCGGTACAGGATCTCGTTCTCCGCCTGGGGCGCGTGACCGCCCACCAGATGGCGGATGTGCAGCTTGGCCATCTCGTTGTCCGAGAAGTCCAGGGCCTTGATGCCGTGCTTCTCCAGGCTGGCCACCAGCCTCGCCGTTTCCTCCCGGTTCTGCACCGAGATGCCGGCGAACACATGG
>DASTHR010000122.1:0-3123 GCA_035718105.1 Burkholderiales bacterium | reverse complement strand
CTGTTCCACGCCTGGTCCTGGGTGGAGCCGGACGTGAAGCTGCTGGTCTATCCGAGGCCCGACCGCTCGCGCCTGCCCCTGCCCCTGCTGCAGGCGGCCGCCGGCACCGGCGCGGCCTTCGGCGCGGGCGACGAGGATTTTTCCGGAATGCGCCCCTACCGCCCGGGCGATTCGCCGCGCCAGGTGGCATGGAAGGCGGCGGCCCGGGAGCAGGGCCTGTTCACCAAGCAGTTCAGCGGCCGCGCCGAAGCCGAACTGTGGCTGGACTGGGACCTGCTCGCCGGCCTTGAAACCGAGCCCCGGCTGTCGCGCCTCGCGCGCTGGGTGCTGGAGGCCGACGCGGCGGGGATCGCCTACGGCCTGCGCCTCCCGGGAAGATCCCGCGCGCCGGCGCACGGTCCGGCGCACCGGGAGCAATGCCTGCAGGACCTCGCGCTGTTCGGCCTGGAGGACGCGCCGGCATGAAGGCCGGCGCGGATCCGCGGACCCAGCCGCCGGCGGACCCGGCGGTGGGCACGGCCAACGTGGCCTGGCTGCTGGGCTCCCTGGCGCTGGTGGCCGCGCCGCACCTGGAGCGGCTCCCGCTCTGGATCCCGCTCTGGTCCGGCCTGCTGTTCGCCTGGCGCATGCATCTCGCGCACCGCCGTCTCGCTCTGCCCCCGCGCTGGCTGCTGCTGCCGCTGGCAGCGGCCGGCTTCACCGGCGTGTTCCTCAGTTACGGCACGATATTCGGGCGCAACCCGGGGGTGGCGCTGCTGACCCTGCTCATCGGGCTGAAGCTGCTGGAGACGCGCAGCCTGCGGGACGCCAACCTGGTGGTGTTCCTCGGCTACTTCGTGGTGATCACGAATTTTCTCTATTCGCAATCCATCCCCACCGCGATCTACCTGCTCGGGGTGGTGTTCGTCATCACGCTCACGCTGCTGCGCCTCAATTGCGCCTGCGAGCCGCCGCCCCTGGGCGAGCGGCTGCGCATCGCCGGCGTGCTGCTGGGCCAGTCGATTCCCCTGATGCTGCTGCTGTTCGTGTTTTTCCCCCGGGTCCAGGGGCCGCTGTGGGGCCTGCCCGCGGACGCCCATTCCGGGGTCGCGGGCCTGTCCGACCGAATGTCCCCCGGCACCATCAGCGAGTTGCTGCTCTCGGATGACGTCGCGTTCCGCGTCGATTTCCTCGGCGGCTCGCCGCCGCCGCCGGCGCAGATGTACTGGCGCGGCCCGGTGCTGGTGGACTACGACGGCCGGACATGGCGCATGCCCCGGCTCAGTTTCGCCGCCCGCCCAGACGTGCAGGTGAGCGGCCCGCCCATCCTCTACGAGGTGACGCTGGAGCCGCACCACAAGCCGTGGCTGTACGCGCTGGAGATGCCCGGCACCAGGCCGCGCCAGAGCGCCTTCTCCCCCGAGTTCCAGCTGCTTTCGCCGCGCCTGGTGCGCGAGCGCATGCGCTACCACCTGGAGTCGCACACGTCCTATCGCATCGGCCAGCGCGAGCATGAGGCGGTGCTGGACCGGGCCCTGCAACTGCCGGAGGGATTCAACCCGCGGGCGCGGGAACTGGCGCAGGGCTGGCGTGCCGCGGCTGCGGATCCGCTGGAGGTGGTGCG
Organism: Burkholderiales bacterium; assembly: GCA_035718105.1. Classification (GTDB taxonomy): domain Bacteria; phylum Pseudomonadota; class Gammaproteobacteria; order Burkholderiales; family UBA6910; genus UBA6910. The sequence continues at coordinate 1,520 of DASTHR010000122.1, read as the reverse complement.
CCGGGCCCTCGCCCATTTTCGGCAGGAGCCCTTTGCCTACACCCTCAATCCCCCGCTGCTCGGCCGCGACGGCGTGGATGAATTCCTGTTCGGCACCCGCCGCGGTTTCTGCGAGCATTACGCCTCGGCCTTCACCTTCCTGATGCGCGCGGCGGGCGTGCCGGCGCGCGTGGTGCTGGGCTACCAGGGCGGCGAGATCAATGCGATCGGACGCTACGTCATAGTGCGCCAGGCCGACGCCCACGCCTGGAGCGAGGTCTGGATCGCGGAACGCGGTTGGGTGCGGGTGGATCCGACGGCGGCCGTGGCGCCCGAGCGCGTGGAATCGGGCATCCAGGCCGCGCTGCCGGCGGGCGAGTCCCTGCCGCTTCTGGTGCGCACCGACCTTGCCTGGCTGCTGCAGCTGCGGCAGACGCTGGACAGCATCGGCTTCCGCTGGAACCAATGGGTGGTGGGCTACAACCCCGAGCGGCAGCTGGACCTCCTGTCGCGCCTCGGCATGCGCGCACCGGACTGGCGCTCCATGACCGCCTGGCTGCTGGCGGGCGCCGGCGCGCTGCTGCTGGTGTTCGGCGCCTGGATGTTGCGCCGGATGGCGGCCACCTCCGACCCGGTGCTGGCCGCCTGGCGCCGCTTCTGCCGCAAGCTGGAGCGCTCGGGCCTGCCCCGCCGCCCCGGGGAGGGGCCCCGCGACTACTGCGAGCGCATCAAGGGCAGCCGCCCCGCGCTGGGCGAGGCCGTCGAGCGCATCACCGCCCTCTACATCAGCCTGCGCTACGGCACCCTGCACGACCGCGAGCAAGCGCGGCGGCTGAAGCGGCTGGTGGCGGATTTCCGGGCCTGAGAGCGCACTCCAAAGTCATCGCATGGCGCGGTAAGATGGCGCGCAAGCCGCCAGGGAAATCCGGACTGTGAGATCCATCACACACCGGAATCCGGCCGCGGAACGAAACCCAGCCGCGAAGGACGCCATGAACAACGAGAAAGCCGGATTCTCCCTCGGGATCTTCCCCAGGATCCTCCTCACTATGATGGTCGTGGCGCTGATTCCCCTGGCGGGCCTGCTGTACATCAGCGGCTACCAGTTGCAGCGCGACTGGCGCCTGAACGTGAACCAGAACCTGAAACTCACGGCCGAGGGGCTCGCGGCCCGAGCCGACGGCTGGACCGAGATGAACCTGCGGGCGCTGCGGGAGAACGCGGCGCTGCCGGATGTGATGTCCATGGACGGCACCCGCCAGCGCCCGGTGCTCAAGGCGGTCCAGGCGGGCTACGAATGGGCCTACCTGGTGTTCACCGTCCGCCCCGACGGGCAGAACGTGGCCCGCAGCGACGAGAACCCGCTGGTCTTCTACGGTGACCGCGGCTACTTCCGGCAGGTGATGGGTGGCCAGCCCCTGGGACAGGAAGTGCTGATCGGGCGCACGACGGGCAAGCCGGCGCTGATCCTGGCCGCGCCGGTCCGCGGGCCGGACGGGCAGACCGCCGGCGTCATCGCCTTCGCCATGCATCTGGTGGAC
>DASTHR010000121.1:0-5264 GCA_035718105.1 Burkholderiales bacterium | reverse complement strand
CGGGCCATGACCCCGCGGTCGGCGACGATTTCCACGTCGCGATCGGCGAGCAGCACGAAAATCAGCACGCCGTTGTTGTGCTCCGTGTCCCAGACCCCCAGGCTGGAGAACGCCGCCACCGCGCGCTCCCGGGGGCTCTGGGCCCGCAGCAGGGCGCCAAGCTCCAGCGCCCCCTCCAGCGCGAAGCGGATTTCCCCGGCATGGCTGCGCTCCGCCTCACGGATCGCCTGCTCGATGGCTGCCAGCGCGGTCGCCGGGAAGGCGCGCTTCACCGTCAGGGGGCTGGTGGCGAGGTGCCTCAGGATGCGCGCGAGGTTCATGTCACCACCTCCCGCTGGCGCCGCCGCCACCGAAGCCGCCGCCACCGCCGGACCAGCCACCGCCGCCTCCCGACCAGCCGCCGCCTCCCCAGCCGCCTCCGCCAGGCCAGCCGCCGCGGCCCCCGCGGCTGTGCCAGCCCCGACCGGCGCTGCCCAGAAGGGTGACCACGAAAGCGGCCAGGCCGGCGAGCCCCGCAAGGATCAGCGACGAGAACAACAGCCAGATGATGATGCCGGTGATCCCGCCCACGGCGATGCCACCGAACAACCTCCCGAACATGGCGCGCAGGAAACTGCCTACCGCCACCACCAGCAGGAAGGCCGTACCCACCACCGCCTCGATGTCCACCGCCTGTCGGTCCGCCGCCCGCCGCGGAATCGGCAGCGGCTCGCCTTCGATCGCCGAAATCATCCGGCTTACCCCGGCGTCGATGCCGCCGTAGAAGTCGCCGTCGCGGAAGCGCGGCACGATCACCTCGGAGACGATGCGCTTCGCGATGGCGTCCGGCAGCGGACCCTCCAGGCCGTAGCCCACCTCGATGCGCAGTTCCCGGTCGTCCTTCGCCACCACCAGCAGGGCGCCGTCGTCCACGCCCTTGCGCCCCAGTTTCCACTGCTCGGCGACCCGGATGGAGTATTGCTCGATGGTCTCCGGGCGGGTGGTCGGGACGATGAGCACCGCCAGCTGGCTGCCCTTCTGCTGCTCAAAGGCGGCAAGCTTGCGCTCCAGCGCCGTCCGCTGCTCCGGGGCCAGGGTGCCCGCGAGATCGGTAACCCGCGCCTGAAGTGGCGGCACCGGCACTTCCGCCCTGACCGGCAGCGCCACCAGCGCCGCCAGGAGAAAAAAAAGCGCCGAAAAGCCGTGGAGCCGGATCACTCGCCGCTCACCGCTCACTGTTCACCGCTCGCCGCTTACTTCGCCGGCGCGGTCCCGAAGTCCACCTTCGGCGCCTTGGACACTTCCTTCTCGTTCTCCACCGTGAAGCTGGGCTTCACCGTGTAACTGAAGAGCATGGCGGTGAGGTTGGTGGGGAACTGCCGCGCCAGGATGTTGTAGTCCTGCACCGCCTTGATGTAGCGCTGGCGCGCCACGGTGATGCGGTTTTCGGTGCCCTCGAGTTGCGCCTGCAGGTCGCGGAAGTTCTGGTCCGACTTGAGATCCGGGTACTTCTCCACCACCACCAGCAACCGCGACAGCGCCGAAGACAGTTCGCCCTGCGCCGACTGGAACTTGCTGAAGGCCTCGGGGTTGTTGATCAGCTCCGGAGTCGCCTGGATCGACCCCACCTTGGCCCGGGCCTCGGTCACGCCCAGCAGCACCTGCTGCTCTTGGGCGGCGAAGCCCTTCACCGTGTTCACCAGGTTGGGGATCAGGTCGGCGCGGCGCTGGTACTGGTTCACCACCTCCGACCAGGCGGCCTTCACCTGCTCGTCGCGGGTCTGGAACTCGTTGTAGCCGCAGCCCGTGAGCGGCAGGATCAGCAGCAGGGCCCAGAACAGCTTGCGCATCGAAGTCTCCTATCGTGAATCGTAATCCTGCAACTAAATGGGGGCACGGCGCCGCGCCCGCAACCCCCCGCAACACCGAGGCGTTTGCCGTCGTCCTCGCGGGACCACCCCGACCGGCGCTCGCAGGTCCGGCTTCCGCCGGACGCCGATCCCGCAGTCCTCATGAATGCGGACCTACAATCCCCTGAAAGTCTCCATCGCGAACACCAGGTCCTGCCATGCCTTGGCCTTGTCGGGCAGGTTACGCAGCAGGTAGGCCGGGTGGTAGGTCACGATCAGCGGGATTTCGCGCCAACGGTGCACCTTGCCCCGCAGGCTGGCAATGGACGCGTCGCTCTGCAGCAGGTTGAGCGCCGCCACCTTGCCCAGGGCGACGATCAGCTTCGGCCGGATGAGCTCGATCTGGCGGTGCAGGAAGGGCTCGCAGGCGTGGGCCTCGGAAGGCTCGGGATTGCGATTGCCGGGAGGGCGGCACTTGACGATGTTTGCAATGTAGACGCTCTCGCCGCGCGTGAGGGCTATGGCCGCCAGCATGTTGTCCAGCAGCTTCCCCGCCTGGCCCACGAAAGGCTCGCCGCGCGCATCCTCCTCCGCTCCCGGCCCCTCGCCCACGAACAGCCAGTCGGCGTCCTCGTCGCCCACCCCGAAGACCGACTGCTTGCGCCCCATGTGCAGCGGGCAAGCATTACAGGAAGACACCCCAGCCTTGAGCTGCGCCCAGTCCATTGCAGCGATGGCGGCCCGCCGCTCCTCGCTCCCGGCCTCGGCCATCGCCCGAACCGGGGCCGTCCTGGCCGGCGCAACGGCGACTCGCGCAGCAGCCTGCTCCCTCGGATTGAGGTCGCCGATCGGCGAACCGCGATCCTCGCCTTCCAATCCGCGATCCGCGATCCGCGATCCCGCTTGATGCTCCCGCAGCCGCCACTCCGGCCACAGGCCCAACTCCTTCAGCATGTCCTCCCGCGTCACCTTCACAGCGCCCGCCCCATGACGATGGCGTCCTCGCGCCCCCGCTCCGCCGGGTAATAGCCGCGGCGCACCGCGATCTCGCGGAACCCCTCCGACTGGTAAAGGCGGATCGCTGCCAGATTGGAGGGCCGAACCTCGAGGGAAATGAAGTTGCAGGCCCCATCGCGGGCGAAGCTCATGAAATGGCGCAGCAGCGCGCGCCCGTAACCCCGGCCCTGCCAGTTGGCGGCCACGCTCAGGTTCAGCAGGTGCGCCTCGTCCACTGCCCGCATCACCACCCCGTAGCCGATGATGACCCCCGCCAGCTCGAATACCCGGCAGTCGTAGCCGGCGCTGATAGAATCCCGGAAATTGCCCCGGGTCCACGGGAAAGGATAGACGCGGTTCTCGATGGCGATCACCGCGTCCAGGTCCTGGAGGCGCATCGGCCGCGCCGCGGGCATGGTCTCAAGCTGCGCGCTCATCGTTCGTGGGTCTTCAGGGCAACCTTGTTGCGGACGTAGAGCGGGTGCGCCTCGGCCGGATCGGTGCCCCGTCCGGCGGCGAAGCGCGGCGCCGCAAGCCGCGCCACTTCCCGGGCCCGGGGATGCAACCCCGGGACCACCCGTGCGAGCCGCCCGTCGTAGCGTTCACGCAGCGTCGCGTCATGGGCGTCAAAGCCGCTGCCGCAGCCGGTCCAGCCCGCCTCCGCGACCTGGGGCGCGTCCAGCGGCTGGCACAGCGTGGGCTCCCGAACTTCGCGCCAGTCGCTGCCCTCCCGCTCGTAGGCCGCATGGTAGATCTGGCCCATGCGGGCATCCAGCGCGGCAATCACCCGCTCCACTCCTGCCTGCTCCGCCAGCGCCTCCAGCGTGCAGACCCCCACCACGGTCAGCTCCGCGCCGAAGGCAAGCCCCTGGGCCACCCCGCAGGCGATGCGCAGCCCCGTGAATCCCCCCGGCCCGGACCCGAAGGCGATGCCGTCGAGCTCCCGCAGCTTCAAGCCACCCTCCGCCAGCACCTCGTCCACCATGGGCAGCAGCAACTCCGAATGGCGCTGCCCGGCCAGGGTCTCCCGGGCCAGGATCGCGTCGCCGGAGAGCAGCGCCACCGAGCAGAACTCACTGGAGGTTTCGAGGGCGAGGATTTTCAATGAGGGACGTTGCCGGGTGCAAAGCCGGAATTATACGGGAACCCCCTCCCCTGCCGCCCGGGGACGGGACCGGCCGAAGGCCGGGGGGTGGGGTGAGCCTCCTGCCCCCTGAAGGGTTGCCGACGGCGACGGGGCAACCGGCCTTTTCCCTTCCTGCCAAGGAGGGGTGGGTGCGAAGCAGCCGGGGGCTCCATGGCCGACGATCAGTCAGGCTGCCCGATTTCCTTCAGCGCCTCCCGATACACCCGCCCCGCCTCCTCGCCGAAGCACACGCATACCACCTTGCCGAAATCGGGCTCGCGGTCCAGGAACGCCTTGATCTCCCCGAGCGCGATGCGCGCCGCGCGCTCCAGCGGAAACCCGTAGGCGCCGGTGCTGATGGACGGAAATGCGACGGTCTTGAGTCCGTAGGCCTTCGCCGCCGCCAGGGAATTGCGGTAGCAGCTAGCCAGCAACTCATCCTCATTGTGTCCACCGCCGCGCCACACCGGCCCCACGGTGTGGATCACGTGCCTCGCCGCCAGGCGGTAACCCCGGGTGATCTTTGCCTGACCCGTGGGGCAGCCGCCCAGGCCGCGGCACTCCGCCAGAAGTTCCGGACCCGCGGCCCGGTGAATGGCGCCGTCCACGCCCCCGCCGCCAAGCAGCGAAGAATTGGCGGCATTCACGATGGCGTCCACCGTGAGCCGGGTGATGTCTCCCTGAACAATCTCGACGCGCATGCTCGCCCCCTTCCCTTGTCCCCCTTTGGACCCGTGGCAAATGTGAAATTATCCTCTTGCGCCAAGGTCGGAAGTTGCGGTATGTTTCCCCTTGATAATTAGAAGGATAGGCTCAGCATTTAAGGCGGCTTTTTCTCGGACGGAGCAACAAGAAAAATGAATTGGACGCAACCGCTGTTCACGCACACGTGCGGAGTCATCCTCGCCGTGGCCGTGCTCGGCATTCTCTCCCGCGCATTCGGCTTCTTCTAGCCGTCGCGCCGCGCTTCGCGCGGATCCGGCCGGATCCCGATTCGCATTAAGATCTCGGCGAGGCGTCGTCACGCCCGGGGCGCGCGTCAGCTTCCGCCCTGTCCGCCACCCCGCACCCAAGCCCCTGCCAGGTCGCGCACCGCCCAAGGGAAGTCGCGGGTCTCGGCGGCGACGAAATGGCTGGCGATTCGTGCCCCGACGGACAGCAGCGCGTTGCCAGAGACTGCGGCCTCCGGCGCGTCCTGCGGGCGGAGGATGAGTATGCTTTCGTCATTCAGGAGTTCGTGGGTGAGCATGCGGCTACCACATTCACGTAAGCGCCAGCGCCCGGCCGCGGCGCGAGCGCGCAGTGCGTGTGGC